>DASVLM010000505.1:0-3359 GCA_036384875.1 Noviherbaspirillum sp. | reverse complement strand
ACCCCGGCTTCAAGGCGGAGGCGGACCTGCTGGTCCGCATATCCAGCCTGACGCTGCCGCATGGCATGGTGCGGGTGCTGCTGGCCGAGCAGTTGTACCGCGCCTGGTCGATTACCCAAAACCACCCGTATCACCGGGTATAGCAAAGAATCCGATGAAACCCGCCGACCGCAAAATCTACCTCGCCTCCAAAAGCCCGCGCCGGCGCGAACTGCTGCGCCAGATCGGCGTCGATTTCGAACTGCTCCTGCTGCGCGACCATGCACCGCGCGGCCCAGAGGTCAGCGAAGAAGTGCTCCCCGGCGAAAAGGCAGAAGCCTACGTGATGCGGGTGACGCGCGAGAAGGCCGAGCATGCGAGCAAGATCATGATGGCCCGTCGCCTGCCGGTGCGTCCCGTGCTCTCGGCCGACACCACTGTCGTAGTCGACGGCCGCATCCTCGGCAAGCCGGCCGACGAGGCGGAAGCAATGGACATGCTGCGTGCGATGTCCGGCCGTACCCACCAGGTTCTCACCAGCGTGGCGCTCCAGCATGACGAACAGCACTGGCAGACGCTGCAAACCTCCGAAGTCACGCTGGCGCCGCTCACCGAAGACATGATGCGCGCCTACTGCGCCACCGGCGAGCCCTACGACAAGGCCGGCGGCTACGGCATCCAGGGCATGGCCGCCGTGTTCATCCAGCGCATTGTGGGCAGCTATACCGGCATCATGGGCCTGCCGCTGCACGAGACCGCACAACTATTACAGGAAGCTGGCATCCCCGTCCTATGAGTGAAGATATCCTCATCAACATCACCCCGCAGGAGACGCGCGTCGCGCTGATCCTGCAGGGCGCGGTCCAGGAACTGCATATCGAGCGCACTTTGTCGCGCGGCCTCGCGGGCAATATCTATCTGGGCAAGGTGGTGCGCGTACTGCCCGGCATGCAGTCGGCCTTCATCGACATCGGGCTGGAGCGCGCCGCGTTCCTGCATGTGGCCGACATCTGGGAAGCGCGGCCGCACGACAACTCCAACACTCCCGCGGCACCGATCGAGAAGCTGCTGTACGACGGCCAGTCGGTGATGGTGCAGGTGATCAAGGACCCGATCGGCACCAAGGGCGCGCGACTGTCGACACAGATCTCGATCGCCGGTCGCATGCTGGTGTATCTGCCGCAGGATTCGCACATCGGCATTTCGCAGCGCATCGAGAAGGAATCCGAGCGCGAAGCCTTGCGCGGCAAGGTGCAAAAGCTGCTGCCGCCGGAAGAGAAAGGCGGCTTCATCATCCGCACCATGGCGGAAGATGCATCCGACACCGACCTGCAGATGGATATCGACTACCTGCGCAAGACCTGGGCAACCATCACGCAGGAAGCCAAGACCAAGCCCGCACCCACTCTGCTCTATCAGGATTTGAACCTGGCGCAACGCGTGCTGCGCGACTTCGTCAACGACGACACCTCCACCATTCAGGTCGACTCGCGGGAGAACTTCCTGAAGCTGCAGCAGTTCGGCGCTACCTACACGCCTTCAGTGCTCGCGAAGCTGGTGCACTACACCGGCGAACGTCCGCTGTTCGACCTGTACGGCGTCGAGGAAGAAATCCAGCGCGCACTCGGCCGGCGCGTCGATTTGAAATCCGGCGGCTATCTCATCATCGACCAGACCGAGGCGATGACGACGATCGACGTCAACACCGGCAGCTACGTCACCGGCCGCAACTTCGACGACACCATCTTCAAGACCAACCTCGAAGCCGCGCATGCAATTGCGCGCCAGCTGCGCCTGCGCAACCTCGGCGGCATCATCATCCTCGACTTCATCGACATGGAAAACACCGAGCATCGCAATGCGGTGCTCGCGGAGCTGCACAAGGCGCTGTCGCGCGACCGCACCAAGGTATCGGTGTCGGGCTTCTCGCAACTGGGGCTGGTCGAGATGACGCGCAAGCGCACGCGCGAATCGCTGGCGCACATCCTGTGCGAAGTGTGCCCGGCCTGCGGCGGCAAGGGGCAGGTCAAGACTGCCACGACGGTGTGCTATGAGATTTTGCGTGAACTGCTGCGCGAAGCGAAGCAGTTCAATCCGCGCGAGTTCCGCATCCTGGCATCGCAGGTGGTGGTGGACATGTTCCTGGAAGAAGAGTCGCAACACCTGGCGATGCTGGGAGATTTCATCGGCAAGCCGATTTCACTGCAGGTGGAGACGCTCTATCATCAGGAGCAGTACGACATCATTTTGATGTGAAGGCAGATTTAGATCACTGTGCGAGTGACTCCGACCAACAAGAGTTCATAACGTCGCGAATGCGAATTTGAGCTTATCAAATTACGAGAGCGCGGCGCATCGATTGAGATGAAACGTCGCCGCGCTCAGGAATCATCTACGGTGCGGCGACAACGCTGGTCAATTCAACCCGGCTGCCGCTGATAGTTGCACCAGCCGCGTCTTGGCGTTCGCTGCGGATCGCCCCGAACCCTTTTGCAAACCAAGTGACGTAAATCTGGCCATTCTCGACCGCCTTCACCTTGCACACATTACTGAACGTCCTGTTGCCCAAGATGAGGTCTTCCAGACCGACGAAGGTGAACTGGCTGGAAACGTTCGCTGTGGTCACAGCATTCGTTGCGGCTGTTGTCGACGTCGTGGTGTACTCCATCTGCACCGACTGACCGGGTGTCATGTCTGCCGGCATTTGTGCGCCACCGGAATAAACAACCTTCGATTTGATTGCACCAGTGGTGTCGTACTGATTCAAACCGAGTAAATGAATGGCGCCACCGCTGATGGTTTGGTACAACACGCTGAAACGGCTGTCGTTAATGCGCAGGTCTGCAGCTCCGGTTGCCGTCTGGCCCTCGAACGTTTCCTGAACGATCAGAGTCTTGAAGTCGTTGGACTTGTTGAACTTGGTTCCCGGCGTCCAGGTAAAGCAGTCACCGAGCGTAACGGAGGCCACAGAGTTACTGCTGTTGTTATTGATCGTGGAGTTGTCCGCGGATGTGCTTCCTCCGCTGGAGTCTCCCGCAACACCCCCGCCATTGGAAGTGCTGCCGGTTGCACCCGTCGTCTCTACCGTCACGCCGCCACCCGCCACACTCGAGGCCGGTTGTGTGACGCTCGCGTCGCCGCCGCCTCCACAGGCGGCCAGCAGGAGCGAGAAGAAAATAGTGATCGACGAATTTAGTTGTTGCTGCTTCATGCTTCTCCCTTAGTTGAAATGCTGCCGATGGCAACGATGTTGATGAATGATTGGCGACTTGACCTGAAGTTCGTAAGTCTCGCCAGACCCTACGCCTTGGCGTAAAAGTTCATGCAGTTTTTCAGGATGTTGGACGCCTGCGCGGTGACACCCAAGCAACTCCCAGCCA
>DASVLM010000504.1:0-2197 GCA_036384875.1 Noviherbaspirillum sp. | reverse complement strand
GGACACCGGCGCCTGGACCAGGTCGGCCTTGGGCAGGGCCAGCGGCAACAGCGTGTGCGCCACGGGTGCGGGCGCCGGACGCATCGCGTTGGCCCACGACGGCATGATGAAGCCGGACAACAAGGTGATCAGCAGCGCTGTGCCGGCAAGCATCCAGTGTTCGCGGTGCCAGCGGATCGGTTCGACATCGCTCGACCGGTTGAACGACCAGTGCGCGCAACGTTCGTAGAAGCGGCAGTGAAGACGCTGTGCCTTGCGGCATATGGCCTGCTTGCGCGCCTGCAGCGCGCCCATGTTCTCTTCGGCCATGCCGTGTTCACCCCGTACCGCCCAACCCGAAACTCGACGTACCATAACGGCGATGTGTAGAGAGCGTCAATGCCTTTGCCATCAATGGTTTGCGATCCATTCCTGATTAACGCACAATTAACTTCCGCCGCACGCAGCGAATGGCTACCGCCTCTCCGTTTCGCGTTGCCCGGTTCACTTCCATGCCTCATCCAGCGAGAAACCCATGAGCGAGCTCGAGCACGCCCTGTCCACGATTGCGCGTGGCGCCGACGAAATCATCAAGCGCGAGGAACTGGTCGAGCGCCTGAAATCGGGGCGCCCGCTGCGGGTCAAGGCCGGCTTCGATCCGACCGCGCCGGACCTGCATCTGGGCCACACGGTGTTGCTCAACAAGATGCGCCAGTTCCAGGATCTGGGTCATCAGGTGATCTTCCTGATCGGCGACTTCACCGGCATGATCGGCGACCCGACCGGCAAGAACGTCACGCGCAAGCCGCTCACCCGCGAGGATGTGCTGGCCAACGCCCGGACCTACGCCGAACAGGTCTACAAGGTGCTGGACCGCGAAAAGACCGAGTTGCGCTTCAACTCCGAATGGTTCGACAAGATGTCGGCCGCCGACATGATCCGGCTGGCCGCGCAGCACACCGTGGCGCGCATGCTCGAGCGCGACGATTTCACCAAGCGCTATGCCGCGCAGCAGCCGATCGCCATCCACGAGTTCATGTATCCGCTGACCCAGGGCTACGACTCGGTGGCCTTGAAGGCGGATGTCGAGCTCGGCGGCACCGACCAGAAGTTCAACCTGCTGATGGGCCGCGGGCTGCAGGAACACTACGGCCAGCCGCCACAAATCGTGCTGACCATGCCGTTGCTGGAGGGGCTGGACGGCGTCAACAAGATGTCCAAGTCGCTCGGCAACTACATCGGCATCAACGAACCGGCCATCGACATCGTCACCAAGACGATGAAGATCGGCGACGAGTTGATGTGGCGCTGGTTCGAACTGCTCAGCTTCGAGGTGTCGCTGGACGAGCTGGCGCGGATGAAACGCGAGGTCGAGGGCGGCCAGCTCAACCCGCGTGACGCCAAGTTGCGCCTGGCGCGCGAGCTGGCGGCGCGCTTCCACGACGCTGCCGCTGCCGAACAGGCGATTGCCGGCTGGCATGCCGTCGTGCGCGGCGAAGGCGACACCGCGCTGCTGCCGCAAACCGACATTGCCGTGCCGGCCGAGGGTTTGCGCCTGGCTGCGTTGCTCACCGCCGCCGGCCTGACCGCCAGCAACTCCGAAGCAAACCGGAAGCTGAAAGAGCGCGCCGTGCGGATCGACGCGGCCGTGGCGGAAGACGCGCAGCGCGTTTTCCATGCCGGTTTCGAGGGCGTGCTGCAGGTCGGCAAGCGCAATTTCGCGCGGGTGCGGCTGGTCGCAGCCTGAACCGGGAGCTGCGTTCGCGCGGAAAGAATTCGCCGTCGACGCAGAAAATGCTTGCCAAAAAAAGCGCAGGCCGTATGATTCGCGGCCCACGCCGGCACAACGCCGCGGGGCGCGACATGCAACACCTCGACGAACTTCGCTGAAGGTGTTGACGGCCTCGGAAAGCGATGTAGAATGGGCGGCTCACCCGGGACGAAAGGTCACGGGGCGATCCTCGCAAGAGGATCGGGCAGGAAGATCTTTGACAGTGTGCGCAGGTGAATTGTGTGGACGTCTTGCGTTGATGGGTAGTGACCTGTCCAAGCAATGCAAGCGTCCCACCAAAGAAAGTCAGTAATGAGTTTCAATGGTTGGGAACATACGCTTCAGAAAGATAGATCGTCTTCGGACGATCGAAAACTTAAGTGAAGAGTTTGATCCTGGCTCAGATTGAACGCTGGCGGCATGCCTAACACATGCAAGTCGAACGGC
>DASVLM010000503.1:0-11079 GCA_036384875.1 Noviherbaspirillum sp. | reverse complement strand
CGCAATCGAGGTGATGTTTTGCCCGAATTGCGTGGCCGCCGTCTGGTACTGCGTCATGATCGAACCCAGGTCGTATTCGCCGGTGGCAAACGCCGGCGACGCCACCAGGACCAGGCTGGCGAGCATCAGGAGCCAAGTAGTTTTCTTCATGTCAGTACCCCTTGAAGCCGCTCTCGCCGGGCTTGCGTACTTTGCCGTCGCCTTGGTGCGTCAGTTGTTTCATGGCGTCGTCTTGTTCTTTTTGGCGTTGCCTTGCCTCTTGATCCGCTTTGCTATCGCAACCAGTCAGTAGCGAGAACAGCGCGACGATGAGAACGGCGACGGCGAGCGAACCCCATTTCTTTTGCGGCGGCGTGAGGTTGCGGGTCAGATTGTTCAGCGTGTGCATCATGTCGATTCCCCCTGGTCAGAAGCCTTTGAAGCCGCTTTGGCCGGATTGCCGCACCGTGCCGTTGCCCTGCTTCATGAGCGTTTGCGTGGCGTCGGTCTGGTTGGATTGGATTTGCGCCTGCGCGGCCAGGAAGTTCGACTGCGATTGCGTCTGCGCGGCGATCAGCTGGCGCAGCTTCTGCAATTGGTCGATGGTCTGGCTGGCGATCATGTTGCCGGCCTGGACGGCCTGCAGCGCACCAGGCGAGCCGGCGGAAATACCTTGAATCTGCTGGATGGCGGCCCGCTCGCTGGTGAACTGGCTGGCGTTCATGCCGGCCGCCTGCAGGGCGGAATTGAGGCCGTCGAATGCCTTGCCGATCAGGGCTTTGTACTGGCTTCCGTAATTGGTCGCGCCGGCGCTTTGCGCATAGCCGGGATATGCCTGGCGAAACTGCTGGTCGATGTTGCCGGCCGCATAGCTGATGGCTGTGGTTTGGCTGACCAGTTGCGTGAGCTGGGTTAAATCCTGCTGCGCCTGACCCCACAGCTGCTGCGGGGCTGCGATCAGGTTTTGCAGCTGCGTATGCACGTCGTTCATCGTCTGCAGCGTCTGCTGGACCTCCGTGTACAGCTGCGACGATTGAATGACCAGCTCGCCATTGTTCAGAATCTGCGTGACTTCGGTTGCGCCGCCGTTGCCGGCGACACTGCCGGCGTTGGCTGTTGAAACGATTAAACTGCCAGCGAGTGCGGCGATAACTTTCTTACGTAGGGTGGTCGATACCATGTGCATCTCCTTTCGTGCCGCCAGTTATCCACAGGCGGCGGGGTTAAATAAATGGTTAAAAACTGGTTAACTGACTTTCCAAATCGCTGGAAACGCAAGCCAGGTAAGACTTTCCGCGTTACGGTGCGTGCGCCATAGGTTGGAATTGCGTGCGTCATAGTTCGAGGGTGCGTGCACCATAGGTTGGATTTTTCGATGTGCCGCGTGCACCATAGGTTGTGCACTCATAGCCGCTCCACGTGGACCAGGTCGCCACGGATTTCACCCCATTTGAGGAAGCCGACCCGTACAAGCTCAGCAAGCGCGGCATCGACCTGCTGCTTGAATTTGCGGGCGTTGGCTTGCTCCTTGACCTTTAAAAGGCGGGCTTTTTGGATATCTGTCAGCCGCCGAGCTTGCTCAGATTCGACGATCTTCTTGGCATCGATGGCAGTGCAACCCGAAGCGTTTTGCAGGGTGGAAAGCCGAATCGCAAAGGGCCGGCTGTGTGAGGCGTAATAGCCGTGGAGCCATGTCGCAAGCCCCGTTGGTAACGCCAACCGCTGCCCCCACTCCAAATGCGTGAAATGCACATCGCCGAACAACTCAACCATTTCTGGCGCAACGAATACGCGCCAGGTATGCAAGCGAGCGCCGGTGACTTCATCGAGCCATTCGAACTTTGGAATCATGGAGAGGCTTACCCCTTTACCCAGGCGCGGCGAGTGGATTGATAGCGAAGTCGCCTGCATTCGCTGCAGGCTGCTGCACAACTGGTCAATGTGGTTTGCGCTTGGATACGACTTAGTCAGGCGCAGCGCCTGGACCATGCTGTATGCGGTGAACTCGACCGGGCTGCCGATGGGCACCTCTTTCGCCAGATGAATCAGCTGCAGCCATACCGATTCATCGGTCTGGCGCAGCTCTTCCCCGGTGAAGCTGATGCGCGCCGACTGGTCGATGATCGCTATCGTTTCGTTTTTGAAATAACGCCGGGGCTGGTTGCGGTTCCTCGCGTTGAACAGCGCGGAACGCAGGATTTCGTTCGGCATGCAGCGGATTTCGTCGCCCCACAGAGGGAGCTGCACGGCGATTGGCTGCTTCGGCGCTTCTGGTGCCCGTGGCTTACCTTTGGCGCGCTCTGCCATGCTTTGGACGAGTGCCAGAAGATCTGTGCGGCTTGGAGGCAATGCATCGCCTACCGACTGGATCGTCATAAACGGCGCTCGCCTTACTTCGTAGCTACATCGCTCAAGAACTGAGCGACTTCCGCAGTTCTAAAAAACAGCCGACGCCCGACTTTGAGCTTGGCCGTATTGATGCGCTGTGCGAGTTCGCTGTCAGACCGTAGGAACATGCGCGTTGCTTCCTGTGAGCGGTCCAACAGGCTGGCAAGGCCGGTAAGTGGCATAAGTGGGCCAAAACGCTCCACCAACTTCTCTTCCATCGTCATGATTCAGCATTCCTTACGTTGATTGACGATTGAAGGATGCCAAGGACTGCGGTATGCTTAAACTTCTATAGTTTTCGAATTAGTGGACATGGTGAGCGCGACAGTAGTCCCGATTTGGCCAGGGTGTGATGCGCATATCGAGAGCGCAATCAACGCATTCTTGCGTTTGTGGGGACCATACTCCGCGAAATCACATCGGCATTCGATTTTTCGACTGTTGCGCGAGGAACTCGATCCCGCCTGGCTCGTCCTTCGTGAGCGTGCCCCAGCATTACGCCCCGAAGCGTTGAATCACGCATGGCTGCGGTATCAAAATGATCGAGTTCGCCGGTCCCTCGCTCAATGTGAACAGCCAGACGTAGAAGGGACTTACGTTTTAAGCGCACTCGCTCAACATCTCGGCTTCAATGAACTCGACTGGTTCATCAAAACGGTGACGCACAATGCGCTAGAGAGGTTTGATGATTTTGAGTTGGTGCCAACACTGGACAGTCTGCGAGCATTGATGATTGCATGCAGATCAAAACGACCCAAGCGGATACAGCATGGAAAGGTGAAGCTCATACCGGGAAAGGAGAAGTGTCGATTCTGCGAAAAGCTGACGGAACTCGCCGCATTCATTGAAAACCGTGTCCAGCCCGACACGAGGCTTAGTTCGCTATATTGCAGCGAACACAAGTCCAAAAAAGCCAGCAAGTCAGTGTCCCACGAATACCAGAAGGCGAGGCGAAGCAAAGTGGTATTCGACCGAGAACTAGAGCGACTAGACCGGCAAAGCTGGGCGGGAATCAACATACCTGGCGCGAAGTCAGGTAACGCACTTGTCGATGATTTTATTTTGCGACTGTCAGTGCATCGTCGCCTAACCTATGAACAACAATCCACCGACACATCGGACTCGTTGGAAACGAGGCTTCGCTGGGAGGCTTGCAAGCTGGTGGATCGGCGCATCGCAGATCGAAAAAAGGAAATCATTTCACTTTTGTCTTTGGGCCTGAATCAGTCCCAAGTAGCAGAACAGCTTGGGCTGAAATCACGCCAAGCAATTTCCAAAGCCCTTCTATCCATCCCGCATGACTACAGGCTAGACCTCGTTTGCAATCTGGCGGTCGAGTCCTAACCCATTCTCTTCCAAGCACATTGCAATGCGTGTACACGCACTCAAATTACGTCAACCATTTCAAAAACTATAGAAGTTTAGTCGCACTGAAATTCTTGGCATCCTCTGGCACTAACGGGAAGCAACAGGAAGGACGCGACAAAATGTGCCAAGAGAAAACAACAAGTGAACAATACAGCCCTCGAATCAAGCCAGCAGGTAGCTTGTGTTTGCGTGTCGAGGGCAATCATGCAGAATAAGACTCTCATCAACCGCAAAAAACTGCTAGCGATGATCCCACTTTCCGAGCGCACGATTTTCAACATGGAACAGCGTGGCGAGTTCCCGCGCCGCATCGTGCTCACCAGCCGGAACGTAGCCTGGGATTTGGCCGAAATCGAGGAATGGATCGAGTCGCGAAAGTCATCAAACGCCCAGCCAATACGTCCAGGCTTCACTCCGCCGGCCGTGGCCGCTTGACAGCCCATTCATCAATCATGTCCGCCCAATCCTGAAGCATGGCTGTGCGCTGCTCCCGGTACTCTGCCTTGTTGTAAACCGCCCGCACTCCCCGCTGCTCGTGCGCCAGGCACTTCTCGATCCAGTCGGTGTTATAGCCGGCCTCATGCAGCAACGTGCTGGCCGTTCGCCGCAAATCGTGCGGCCCGAACTTAGCAAGCGGCTTCTCCTCCTTTTGTGCCAGCTTGTACGTCAGCGACAACACCTGGTTGAGCGTCGCGCTGCTCATTGGCGTATCCGAGTCATATCTAGACGGCAGCACATACTCCGAACCGCCGGCGAAGGTCTTCAGCGCAATGAAGATGTCCAGCGCCTGGCGCGACAGGAATACCAGGTGTGGATTACGCCGCTTCATCCGCTCCTTCGGGATCGTCCACAGCGCCTCGCTGAAATTGATCTCACTCCACGTCGCATTTGTCAGTTCGCTTTTGCGCACCATCGTCAATAGCAGTAACTTCGCCGCTGCACGGATCGACGGCGTGGTGCCAATGCGCTCGATGTACTGGTACATCAGCCCGATTTCATCGGGCGTCAGCGCACGGTCACGCGGCTCGAATTTGGCTATGGTCGTCGGACGCACCAGCTCGGCCGGGTTCTCGACCTTTTGGCCCCTTTCGATGGCCCAGCGATAGACCTGCAACACCACTTCGCGAGCATGTACTGCTGTCGCCGGAGCACCCCGTTCCACGATGGCATCGGTCAATGCTCGCAAGTCTTCGTGAGTGATTTCGACCAGCTTTTGATTGCCAAACTTCGGCTTCAGCTCGCGCTCAAAAATCGACCGGCGCATGTCGCGGGTGGAATCGGCCATCTGGTAGCCACGCAGCCATTTTTCCGCCCAGGCTCCAAACGTCTCGGCATCCTTGGTGCGTGCCTTGTCCCGCGCCTTCTCCTTCGCTGGCGACTTCCCGCCGGCAATCATCTTCTTGGCTTCGCCCAACTGCTCGCGGGCTTCCGCCAAGGTAATACCGCCTACGCCATAGCGCCCGAAGGTGATGGTTTCCTGCCTGCCGTTGATCGAGTAGTTGTAGCGAAATGAGATCGACCCGCCAGTGGTCACGGCTACATAGAGGCCGTCGCGGTCGTTCACTTTGTAAAGTTTCTCTGTCGGCTTCAGGTTACGCAACTTGGTATCAGTCAGCATGGCTTTCTTCCTCTTAAGCAAGAAATACCATGATCGACAGCTGCGCAAAAATCGCACTCAATTCGTTGTTTACAAACGATTTTTTAAATTTTGATACCATGCACTACATGAAACACATGGCATGGTATCGGGTGCCGATCATGGCATCGCGTCGCCATCATACCATCAAGAATGCCATGAAAAAATGTTGCTTGCCGTTGCCAATTCGTGCCAGTCAATGCCAAACGAAATAACAAAAAAGCCCGTGAAATCACGGGCTTAGGTGTGGTTTACTGCCTGTCAGTGCCAGCAGTTGCCAGACATCAAATCATTCCCACTCGATAGTAGCAGGCGGCTTACCCGAAATGTCATACACCACGCGATTGATGCCACGCACCTCATTGATGATGCGGTTCGACACCCGTCCCAGCAACTCATGCGGCAAATGCGCCCAATGCGCCGTCATGAAGTCTTGCGTCTGCACTGCGCGCAAGGCCACGACGTAATCGTAAGTGCGGCCATCGCCCATCACGCCGACCGACTTCACCGGCAGGAACACGGCAAAGGCCTGGCTGGTCTTGTCGTACCAGGACTTGCCCTCTTCGTCCTTGGTGTTGCGCAGTTCTTCGATGAAGATCGCGTCGGCCTGGCGCAGCAGGTCGGCATAGTGCAGCTTGACTTCGCCGAGGATGCGAACACCCAGGCCCGGACCGGGGAATGGATGGCGGTATACCATTTCGTGCGGCAAACCCAGCGCTACGCCGAGTTCGCGCACTTCATCCTTGAACAGTTCGCGCAAGGGTTCGAGCAGCTTCAGGTTCAGCGTCTCAGGCAAGCCGCCGACGTTATGGTGGCTCTTGATGGTGTGGCCCTTCTTGCCCTTGCCGGCGCTTTCGATCACGTCGGGGTAGATGGTGCCCTGGGCCAGCCACTTGGCATTGACGCGCTTGCCGGCTTCGACCTGGAACACTTCGACGAACTCGCGGCCGATGATCTTGCGCTTGGCTTCCGGGTCGGTGACGCCGGCCAGATGGCCCATGAATTGTTCGGCGGCGTCGACATGGATCACCTTGACGCCCAGGTTCTTTTCGAACATGTTCATCACCATCTGGCCTTCGTTCAGGCGGAGCAGGCCATGATCGACGAACACGCAGGTGAGCTGATCGCCGATGGCGCGATGGATCAAGGCTGCGGCGACGCTACTGTCGACACCGCCCGAGAGGCCGAGGATGACTTCGTCGCTGCCCACCTGCTTGCGGATCGCTTCGACGGCTTCGCCGATGTAGTCGCGCATGTTCCAGTCCGACTTGCAGCCGCAGATTTCGTGCACGAAGCGGCCCAGGATGGCCTTGCCCTGCACCGTGTGCGTGACTTCCGGATGGAATTGCACGGCATAGAACTTACGCTCTTCGTCGGCCATGCCGGCGATGGGGCAATTGTCGGTGGAGGCCATGAGCTTGAAGCCGGGGGGCATTTCATTGACTTTGTCGCCATGACTCATCCACACCTTGAGCATGCCGTGGCCTTCCGGCGTAATGAAGTCGCTGATACCCTCGAACAAGGCCGTATGGTTACGTGCGCGCACTTCGGCGTAGCCGAATTCGCGCACCTTGCCGTTTTCCACCTTCCCGCCCAGTTGCTCGGCCATGGTTTGCATGCCGTAGCAGATGCCCAGCACCGGCACGCCGAGTTCGAACACAGCGCGCGGGGCGCGCGGCGTGTCGCCTTCGGTGACCGAATTCGGGCCGCCGGACAAAATCACGCCGGCCGCGCCGTAGTTGCGGATGAAGTCGTCGTCGACGTCATAGGGATAGACTTCCGAAAATACGCCGGCATCGCGCACGCGGCGTGCGATCAGTTGCGTCACTTGGGAACCGAAATCGATGATCAGGATTTTTGCGTGCATGGTCATGTGTGGACAAAAAAAAAAGCCTGCCCGCCGCTGGAAGTTGTCAGCGGCGGGGCGTTTCTGCCATCTCTTGGTCCTCGCCTGTCAGGCTGGCCTGGCCGGTTTAGTCGGCGCGGTAGTTAGGAGCTTCCTTGGTGATCTGAACGTCGTGCACGTGCGATTCGCGCATGCCGGCCGAAGTAATTTCGACAAATTCGGCTTTTTCGCGCAACTCGTCAATGGTGCGGCAACCGCAGTAGCCCATCGACTGGCGCACGCCGCCGACCAGTTGGAACAGGATGGCCAGCACGCTGCCCTTGTAGGGAACGCGGCCTTCAATGCCTTCCGGCACGAACTTGTCGGACTTGCTGGCGGCATCCTGGAAGTAGCGGTCTGCCGAGCCGTCGGCCATGGCGCCGATGCTGCCCATGCCGCGGTAGGACTTGTAGCTGCGGCCCTGGTACAGAATCACTTCGCCCGGCGCTTCTTCGGTGCCGGCGAACATGCTGCCCATCATGACCGACGACGCGCCGGCTGCCAGCGCCTTGGAGATGTCGCCCGAGAAGCGCACACCGCCGTCGGCGATGCACGGAACGCCGCTGCCCTTCAAGGCTTGCGCCACGTTGGCAATGGCGCTGATCTGCGGCACGCCGACGCCGGCAACGATACGCGTGGTGCAGATCGAGCCGGGACCGATGCCGACCTTGACCGCGTCCGCGCCGTATTCGAGCAGGGCCTTGGCCGCTGCGGCGGTTGCGATATTTCCGCCGATCACGTCGACGCTGGGAAAATTGGTCTTGATCCATTTGACGCGGTCGAGCACGCCTTGCGAGTGGCCGTGGGCGGTATCGACCACCAGCACGTCCACGCCGGCGGCAACCAGCAGTTCGACACGCTCGTCGTTTTCCGGGCCTACGCCGACTGCCGCACCGGCCAGCAGCTTGCCTTGCTGGTCCTTGGAAGCCGAGGGGTGTTCGGTCGATTTCTGGATATCCTTGACGGTGATCAAGCCGCGCAATTCAAATGCATCGTTGACCACCAGCACACGCTCGAGGCGGTGCTTGTTCATCAGGCGCTTGGCCTCGGCCGTATCGGCGCCTTCCTTGACATAAACCAGTTTTTCGCGCGGCGTCATCTTCAGACGCACTTCCGCGTCCAGTTCTTCTTCGAAGCGCAGGTCGCGGTTGGTGATGATGCCGACCACGGTCTTGCCTTCGACCACGGGGAAGCCGGAAACGCCGTACTGCGCCGTCAGCGCGATGACTTCGCGGATCTTCATGGTCGGCGGAATCGTGATCGGATCGCGCAGCACGCCGGACTCGAAACGCTTGACCTTGGCGACTTCGCGGGCCTGGTCCTTGGCCGACAGGTTCTTGTGGATGATGCCGATGCCGCCCTCCTGGGCCATGGCGATGGCCAGGCGCGATTCGGTAACGGTATCCATCGCCGCGGACAGCAGCGGAATGTTCAACGCGATGTTGCGGGTCAGGCGGGTTTTGAGCGAAGTGTCTTTGGGGATGATGTCCGAATAACCCGGCACAAGCAGCACGTCATCGAATGTGAGTGCTTTTTGGAGTAGACGCATAGCATTTCCTATAGGCGCAAAGCCGCATTATACAGAAATCCACAAGAAACGTTGAATCGGTTCAAGGGAAACGCCGCGGGCCGGGCGTCAACCCGGCAGCGATTCCGCCCGTTTTCCAGATTGACAGCCGTTCAAAAGCGTGGCGAAATCGTTATATTTCGCTTTTCCACTCTGTAACAAAACAGGAAATCCATGATGAAAATGACAAAATTCAAGCTGGCTTTGATCTTGGCCGGCTTGCTGGCGAGTTCCGCGGCCCTGGCACAAGCCAAATACGTCTGGATTAACGCCCAAGGGGTCAAGCAGTTTTCCGACACGCCGCCTCCGGGCGACATCCCGGAAAAGAACATCCTGAAGTCACCGCGGCGCACTGCGCCGGCGAAGACTTCCGGCGACGCCCCATCCGATTCCGCATCCGGCGACGCTGCTTCGCCCGACGGCGCAAAGCCCGCCTCATCCCTTGCCGACAAGGAGGCCGACTTCAAGAAGCGCAAGGCTGAGCAGGCTGAAAAAGACAAGAAAGCAGCGGACGCAGCGCATAACGCCCAGGTCAAGGCGGAAAATTGCGCGCACGCAAAGGAGTACCTGGCCACGCTCAATAGCGGCATGCGCATGAGAACGGTCGCACCGGACGGGCAGCAAAGCGTCATGGATGACGCTCAGCACGCCCAGGAAACCCAGCGTGCTCAGCAAGCCGTCAATGACAGCTGCGGCGGCTGACCGGGGACCTTCCCGCAGTTGCTGCGCAACTGGCTATTTTGTGCCGGCGCGCTTGGCGACGCGCCGGCGGCGGGATTCCATGGGATCGGCCGTCAAGGGACGGTAAATCTCCACCCTGTCATACTGACGCAAGACGGTATCGAGCGGCTTCAGCTTGCCGAAGATGCCGACCTTCCACACCGACAGATCGATTTCCGGCGCTTGGCCAAGGATGCCGCTGGTGACGATGGCCTGATGCAGCGTGGTGCCCGGCGCAACGTCGAGCGCCAGCAGCCACTGCTTCTGCGCCGTCGCGTAGCACACCTGTACCGCCAGTACTTCCTCAACCATATATCGCCTCGGCACGCTTGCAGAAGGAATCCACGAAACTGTCCGCGATCATGCCGAATACCGGGCCGATCATCTGGTCGAACAGTTTATTGGCAAACTCATATTGCAACTCGAATTCGATCTTGCAAGCATCCTCGCGCAACGCACGGAAGGTCCAACTGCCTTCGAGATGCTTGAAAGGACCGTCCACCAGCACCATCTGCATGGAAACCGGCCGCACGTTGTTGTTGCGGGTACTGAATTTCTGGTTGATGCCGCGATAGCGGATCATGATCGACGCCGTCAGCGTGGATATGTCGGGGCGCTCGACCTGCACGTCGCCGCACCACGGCAGAAACTGGGGATAATCCTCGACGCGTTCCACCAGTTCAAACATCCGTTCCGCGCTGTAACCGACCAACACCGACTTGTGGACCGCAGCCATTGTTGCCTGATTTGATAAAATACGAAGCCCGAATTTTAACCGATCCTCCGAACCGCCAAAAGAATGACCATCGTAGACAACAAGAAAGCCTTCCACGACTACTTCATCGAAGAGCGTTACGAGGCCGGCATGGTCCTGGACGGATGGGAAGTCAAATCCATACGCGCGGGGCGTGCCAACCTCAAGGAAGCCTACGTCATCATCAAGAATGGCGAAATCTTCCTGTTCGGCGCACACATCAGCGCCCTCAACAGCGCCTCGAGCCATGTCCATCCCGAAGCCCTGCGCACGCGCAAACTGTTGCTGCACGGGGAAGAAATCAAGCGCCTGATCGGCAAGGTGGAGCGCGCCGGCTATACCCTGGTGCCGATCAACCTGCACTACCTCCGCGGTCGCATCAAGTGCGAAATCGGCCTGGCCAAGGGCAAGAAGCAGCACGACAAGCGCGAAAGCGAGAAGCAGCGGGATTGGGAACGCGAAAAAGCCTCGATCATGAAGCAGCATCACCGTTAAGGCTTGAGGCCCTATGACTACCCTTTACATCGCCAACAAGAATTATTCGTCTTGGTCGCTACGCCCCTGGCTGTTGATGCGCGAACTCAATATCGCATTCGAAGAGAAGCTGGTGCCCTTCTCCGAAGGTTCGAACCGCGAAAGCTTCAAGGCCTTTGCTCCGCATGCCAAGGTGCCCTGCCTGCATGACGGCAAGGAAATCGTGTGGGATTCATTGGCCATTATCGAATATCTGGCCGAACGGCATGCCGGGGTCTGGCCGGCCGACACGCACGCCCGCAACTGGG
>DASVLM010000502.1:0-6577 GCA_036384875.1 Noviherbaspirillum sp. | reverse complement strand
GCGTAGCCGAGGCCGATGGGCACCGTCATGTCGATGCCGGGCGAGACCTGGAAATATTCGGGCGCAAACAGCATGCGCATGCCGGTGGCATCGCGCGTCGAATTCGGATCGAGCGAGCCGGGGTTCCTGGTGACGCTCAGGCGCCGGTTCCATGCGAGTTCGGCGAGAATCGCGCCGCCATCCCACAGCGGGCCGCCGTTCAAGACATAAATCGCCGACAGGTTGGCATGCGCGGTATTGCCGACCGCATAAGCTGCGGTGTCCTTGGTATTGCCGGCGCCGAAGGCGACGACCGGATCGCTGACCAGCGGCGCATCGCGGCGGGTGGAGATTTCGGCCGCCACGTTGGCGCCGGCGAGCGTCGTGCTGACGCTGGCGCCGAAGGCCGTGATGCCCTCGCCGTAGACGTGCTGGTAGGTGCCGATGAACGGCAGGGCCGGTGTCGCTGAAGGCGTCAGGTAGAGATTGAAATCCTTGTCGTGGTAGCGGATGGCATACAGGCCGAATTCGGCGATTTCGCTCTCGGGACGGTAGCGCAATTGCAAGCCGCCCTGGCCGGAGTTCTTCGGCTTGATGTCGCCGGCGCGATCGAAGTTAACGTGTGCAAACGAACCGGGTGCGAAGAAACGCTCGGCACCCGTGCCGACATAGTCCGCGAAAGAGAAATAGCTTCCCGAACCGGGGATGCGGTTCGAGCGCCACTCGAACTGGTAGTAGCCGCCGAGCGTGAGGTTCGAGTTGAGCTGCACCTGGCCGGAGATCTGGTTCACCGGCATCAGCAATTCCTTGAACTGTGTGCCCGGCACCGAAATCAGCTTGATGACGTCCACCGGCGCCTGGCCGCCGGCGATGCCGTTGTCGCCGAAGAACAGCGTCTCGCCATAGAGCACGGTATGGCGCCCGAGGCGGACGTTGGCCGGCATGCTGCCGAGATCGAAGCGGCTGTAGACGAAGGCGTCGAGTACTTCCGCCTTCTGGCCATGGAGATTGCGCGTGGCGGCGGTGAACTCGTTGTTCGCCACGCTGGACTGGCTCGCCGTCGACGGCGAGTTGTTATCGTTCTTGCGGTTGTAGACCGTGTCATACCACGCGGCGCCGGAGAGACGGAATCCCGAGTTTTTCCAGGAAAGGTCCAGCTCGGACAACAGGTCGACCCGGTTCGAGATCAGTCCCTTGTTGAAGTTGCGGTCGCCGTCATCCGTGTTGGCGTCGGCAATCAGGCCGGGCGACTGGCTCTTCAGACGAAAGGCCGTGCTGTACTTGATCGTATTGTCCCAGCGCGCCTTGAAATCGGGGTTATTGGTGTCGAATTCCATTGCCCAGCTTGCCGGTGCGAACGCCAGCTGCATGAGCGCACCCGCAACAGCAGCCTTGAGCAGGCGGTTGCGTGCTTGGCCGGATGACGCGACGCATAGTCCGTCTCGCTTTTTGATTCTCTCTTTTTTCATGCGATGCCTCCTTGTTGTAGTAGCTGAAGCAGCGGCTTTTTCGCCGCCAATCCTTGTTACGCCTCCTTGAATCCGGCGGAATTGCGCCCGGGCACGCCAGTCCCCTTCACGTGACTGAAGAGCGATTTCCCGTGCCGTTGTCATGGCACGGCTTCATTATGCATCTTTTTTTATTTTGTGCATAGTTTATTCAAACACGCATAAAAATATTTGACATTGCATCATCGGTTCCAGCCGTTCAATCCGACCGATCGTGACGGGCAGGATTGCCGCATATCGGTGCCTCAAGGAATTTTTTACATATATCATTCATTTATGCATAAAATATAATAATATGCACTTCAATGAACATTGATCTTCAAGCGGCGACCGCGTCCCGGCACGCAGGCAGCGCCGACTGCTCATTCCCATACATCCTCCGAGGAGACACATATGCAGAAAAAATCCTTCAACACCTACGAGAACAAGCTGCTGTTACTGCTGTTCTTCACTGTAGGCTTCGTGTTCTTTGACCGCCTTTCGATCAACTTCCTGTTTCCCTTCATGCGCGCCGAGTTCGAACTGACGAATGCGAAAATCGGCATGCTGACTTCCGCCCTCGCCGTTACCTGGGCGATCTCCGGTTATGCGCTGGCGACATGGGCCGAGGCCCTGAATCGCCGCAAGCCCATCCTCATCGTTGCCGTCGCCGTATTTTCCGTCTGCTCCATCGGTTCCGGGCTGGCTGGCACCTTCATGGTTCTTCTTGTGGCGCGCGCAGTGATGGGTCTGGCGGAAGGGCCTGTTCTGCCAATCAGCCAGTCCCTGATGGGATTCGCGTCGACCGAGTCGCGCCGCGGTTTCAACATGGGATTCGTCCAGGCGTCGGCGGGCGGACTGCTTGGCGCTGTGCTTGCGCCGATGATCGTGGTGCCGCTTGCGGAGCATTTCGGATGGCGGGTTGCGTTCTTTGTCGCAGGCATCCCCGGGCTTGTCATCGCGCTGCTCCTTGCCAGGCATGTGGTTGAACCGAAGGTCTTCCAGCGCGCGGCTGCATCGCCGGACATCGCGCCCTCCTTTATCGAAATGACAGGCCGCCGCAATATCGTTCTATGCCTGCTTGTCAGCTGCCTCTTCATCACCTGGTTTGTTGCGCTGATGACGTTTACGCCGCTGTATCTCATCGAGAAACGCGGCTTCACGCCGGGCGAGATGGGCATCCTGATGACGCTGCTCGGCATCTCGAGCGTGGTAAGCGGCTTCGTGGTACCCGCGATGTCGGACCGGATCGGCCGCAAGCCGGCCATGATCATTTTCTCGGCGGTGGCCGTTGCGGTTCCGCTGGTCCTGGTTTACGCGGAAGCCTCGCTGCCATTGCTCGGCGTTCTGCTGTTCCTGACCTATTTCGGCTATGGCTGCTTCCCGATTTTTCTGGCGACGATTCCGGCCGAAACGGTAGGTATCGCACATGCCGGAAGAGCGATCGGACTGGTGATCGGTGTGGGCGAAGTTGCCGGCGGTTTCTTCGCTCCCATGATCGAAGGATATGCGGCGGACCGGTTCGGGGCGCAGGCACCGTTCCTGATTGCATCGGCGGCGACTTTCATCGCCATGCTGCTGTCCTTCGCACTCAAGGAAACCGCGCCGCTCAAAACCCGTCCGGCCGGAATCTCTTCCACGTCCGTGCATGATTCCATCGGCGCCTGATTTCCGATGGATGCAAGAAAAGACACCTCATGGCTTGCCGTTGTCGCCGCCATGCTGTGCGGAATAGCGGTCGCCATGAACCTCGGGAAAGTGCCGATTTCCATGCCCGAGCTGCGCCGTGAATTCGGCATGTCGCTGGTATCGGCGGGCACCATGTCGTCAATGATCAACACGCTGGCGGTTAGCTCTGCGCTGCTGTTCGGCGTGATGGCCGACCGCGTGGGTGCGCTGCGCATGTGCCTGGCCGGGTTGCTGGTGAGCGCGGGCGGCACGGCAGGCGCGCTGCTGGCGACTGGCGCAACCGGATTGCTGGTGTCGCGCTTTGCTGAGGGAGCGGGACTGGTGTCGGTGGCGGTATCGGCGCCCAGCCTGCTGACTGCGGCGAGCAGTGCCGGCGACCGGCGATTCGTGATGAGCCTGTGGGGTACCAACGTCCCGGCCGGAGTCGGCCTTGTAATGCTGATTTCGCCGCTGACGATGCCGCTGGGTGGCTGGCGCGTGCTGTGGGTGTTGACTGCAGCCGCAGTGGTGGCCGGCATGCTGGCAACGGCATTGTGCCGGCATGCTTTTCACCGGCAACACACCGCTGATAAAGATGCCGGCATGCTCAAGAATGCAAGGCAGGCGCTTGCCTCACCCATGCCGTGGCTGCTGGGCCTGGCGCAGGCGAGCTGGTCACTGCAGCATTTCGCCCTTATCGTCTGGCTGCCGACCTTCCTCAAGGACCAGCGCGCCATCGCGCCGACGACCATCGCGCTGCTTTCCTGTCTGGTAGTTCTGGCCAACGTGCCAGGGAATCTTCTTGGCGCACGCCTGCTGCAACGAGGAGCCCGGCGCGGCAGTCTCATCGTCGCCGGCAGCGTGCTGGCCGGAATGGCCGGTGCCGGGATTTACCTGGATATTTTTCCGGATGGGGTGCGATACGCGCTATGCGTCGCCCTTTCCTTGATCGGTGGACTGATTCCGGCCTCGGTGTTCTCGTCGTCGACGATACTTGCTCGCACGCCGAAACAGATCGCGACGCTGCAGGGACTATTCCTGCAATTGTCGAATCTCGGCTCCTTCGTCGGGCCGCCGCTCATCGCGATGCTTGTCGCCGAGCGTGGGCAATGGCAGTACGCTTATGCCGCTACCGGCAGCGCCGCCTTCATCGGCATGCTTCTCGGCCTGGCGATTCGACGGCGTGCAGTTTAGTACCTACAAGGTCTTCCTCCACTTCGCAAGAGCGGCTTGTAAAGGACAGAGTGTTCTTTCAAGTCATCAGCGACGGGGCAAGGAATGGCCCAGAAGACTACAAACGGCCTTGTTGAGCATCAGTATATGCTCGAGCCCTGATGCAAGACGCGCGTGAAGGTCCTCATTCAGTTGGCAGCGTGTGCTGCTTCCAAGAGTACTAATCAAGTTGGCCCTCACTCAATCAAACCGCTACTTCATCAACGTGCTGCAGACTGCTAGAGAATCATGCTTGGTACTATCGAACTGCCGTCAGGTGGCCGAAGCAAATTCCTCCCTCGTGATCAGCATGGTCCATAGCATGCGGACGTTCTTGGCGGCGATTGCCACAAACGTCTTGCCGTATCCGGCGCGCTTCAGCAAGCTGGGCCGATCATCCTGCGTCCCGGCTCTCATTGTAGTACGCCTCTCCTCCATCTATAGGGCCGACTGACTGCAGCGCCAGACATTATGCTCATAATGTTGAAAGCAAAATTTAAACCAACAGCGTGCCGCTCCCACGCTAGTGTACCGAGTCATTAATTCGTTGAATAAAAGATGACGAGAATCGCACCGATACGGCGTCAGAAATGCGCGCAAGGCCTCGGCCTTGCTGTGCTTTCTTCCTTGTCTCGCCGCGATTTCGCCACTTTTATTTTCAACGAATTAATGAATCGGGACACTGATATGTATTGACCCGTCAAGGTCTTCAAAAAAAAAAAATAAGAAATCACCAGTACCACAAACCAACAGCAGAACAGGCGGCGAAACGACGGTTGATCAGTCTGATATACGCGGATTGGTTACCGCATGACAAAGGTTCGTCGTGGAGCTGCCTCGGTCTAGTTTCGAGGGTCATCCGCTGAAGCGGCGCCTCATAGTGTCCGCGAGGGTTCTCCCACCGTTGCCTGTTCTGCTGTTGGCTCGCTGCTTTTGCACGATTGATTTCCTCACGCGTTTGCCATGCGTTGTCCCGGTTGCACTGCCTGCCCGACCGCCCAGATGAAGCCGGCCAGTTCGCGCGCCACCGCCGTGCACACTTGCACCGGCAGCTTGCCCTTGGCATGCAGCAGCCGGTAGCGCTGGCACAAGCGCTTCTGCGCGGCCCAGGCAATGTCTTGCACCGCCTGCGGCGTGCGTTCGGCGCGCCGCTGCAGCGCGGCAGTCTTGCGCGCCGCATGCCGGTAGGTCCAGGCCGCCTCGATCAGTACGCGCCGCACATGGCTGTTGCCGGTCTTGGTAATGCCGCCCCGGCGCACGCTGGCGCCGCTGGAATGCTCGCTGGGCACCAGTCCCAGGTAAGCCATCAGTTGCGGCGCATTGGCAAAGCGCGTCAAGTCGCCAATCTCGGCCACAATCGTCACCGCCGTCAACAAGTTCACCCCGCGCAACGCCATGAGCGCTTCGATCACCGGCCATGCCGCCGATGCCTGCGCCGCCTGCTCGATCATCCGCTCCAGCCCATGCACTCGCTTGGTTCCGGCCAGCACCGCATCGACATATTCCTGGAACACGATCTGCTGCACCGTCTGCTCGAACTTGACTGCCTCCAGCCAGCGGTAATGCGTCATCGTCCAGTTGCTCTTGCCGTCATAACGCTTGCCATGCCGCAGCAGGAACGCCAGCAAGCGCTGCTTGGCCTGCCGCTGCAAATGCTTCATGTCCTCTCGTGCGCGCACCAGGTCGCGCAGCGCTTCGTGTTCCGCGTCCGGCACCCATACCGCCGTCAGCTCGCCGGCACGATGCAGCCGGGCTAGGCCCAGGCTGTCGCGCCGGTCCGTCTTGACCCGCTCGCCTGGCTTCCTCGGAATCAGCGATGGCGCCACCACCATGCATTCTTGCCGGAGCGCTTGCAACTGCCGGTACACGCCGTACCCGCATGGCCCTGCTTCATAGCAGAACGAAAGACGCTCCCCATGTTTGCCCAACCGCCGAACCAGCTTCGTCACCGCTTCCGGCGTGTTGGCGATCTCGCCCAGATAACGCACTTCGCCGCCGCGTGCTTCGGCCACCGACACCGCGATCGTCTCCTTGTGCACATCCAGCCCAACGTATTTGCTAAACTCGTTCACGGCCTGCCCCCTCAATTACGGCTCTGAGCCGAAGGTTGAAAACCCCAAGCTTAATCCGCGTCGCTTGAGGTGCGGCAGGTCAATACATTCTGTCTAGGGAGCCGTGTTGCAAATACTAGCCGCAAGAAATTACAGGACTGAGTCTAACGACCGGCCGGC
>DASVLM010000501.1:0-2203 GCA_036384875.1 Noviherbaspirillum sp. | reverse complement strand
TTGATCGTAGACGACCGGGAGGACAATCGCTACCTGCTGTGCAAGATGTTGCAAGGCAATGGCTTCGAGGTCGAGGAGGCGGTGCATGGCGCGCAGGCGCTGGAACTGGCGCGCGCGAACGTTCCCGATCTCGTCATCAGCGATCTGCTGATGCCGGTGATGGACGGCTACACCCTGCTGCGCCAGTGGAAGGCCGATGAAGCGCTGCAGGGCAAGCCCTTCATGGTGTACACCGCGACCTACACCGAACCGAAGGACGAGAAGCTGGCGCTCGACATGGGCGCGGACGACTTCATCGTCAAGCCGGCCGAGCCCGAGTTCTTCATGCAGCGCGTGAACGAAGTCCTGCAGGCGGCAGCGCGGCGCTTGCCTGCGGCACGCATGCCGGTTGCCAGCGAACCGGACACGCTCAAGGTCTACAGCGAGGTGCTCGTCGCCAAGCTGGAAAAGCGCAGTGCCGAACTGGAGAAGCGCGTAGTCGAGCTCAAGAATGCGCAGGAGCAGATCCTGCGCCTCAATCGCTTTTATGCCGCCCTGAGCGAAACCAACCAGGCCATCGTCCATGCCACCGACAAGGCCCAACTGTTCGACGAGGTGTGCCGCATCGCGGTGCAACGCAGCGGGTTCGCCCTGGCATGGATCGGCAGGGTCGATCCCGATACGCAGGAAATCGTTCCGGTCGCGCGCAGCGGCATCCGGCCGTCATGGTTCGACCGCCTGGCGCCCATGAGCGTGCTCGGTCCGCCGCGCGTGCCTGTCGAATTTGCGCTGGCCAACGGACAGCCCTACCTGAACAACGACCTGCAATCCGATCCGGCGCTGGCGGAGGTGCTTGGCGATTTGCGGCAGCATGGTTTTCAGTCCGCCGCCTGCTTTCCCTTGCGCGTGGCGCAACGCCTGGTCGGCAGCATCACCTTGTTCGCCACCGAGAAGAATTTCTTCGACCGCGAGTTGCTGGACCTGGTCACCGAGATGGCATCCGATGTCGCGTTTGCTCTGTCGAATTTCGACAAGGAAGAGCAGCGCCGCCTGAACAGCCGCGCGATCGAAGCTTCCGCCAACGGCATCATGATTTCCGAGAGCGGGCCGTCGCACCGGACCATCATCTACGTGAACCCGGCGTTCGAGCGCATCACCGGCTACAGCGCGCAGGAAGCCATCGGGAGCGATGCGCGCATGCTCGTGGGTGAAGATGCGGCGCAGATCGGCGCGCAGGATATTGCGGCAGCCGTGCGCGAGCAGCGCGAAGGCAGCGCCATACTCCGCAATTACCGCAAGGATGGCACGCCGTTCTGGAATGACCTCACCATTGCGCCGGTGCGCAACTCGGCTGGCGACACCACCCATTTCGTCAGCATCATCAACGACATCACCGAACGCAAGCAGTATGAAGAGCAGCTGGAGCGCCAGATCAACCAGGATGCGCTCACCGGGCTGGCCAGCCGCAACCTGCTGCAGGATCGCGCCAGCATGGCGATCGCCTTCGCCGCCCGCCATTCGCGTTCGGTCGCGCTGCTGTATATCGACATCGACCATTTCAAGCGGATCAACGACAGCCTCGGACACACCTTCGGCGATGCGATCCTGGTCGCGCTTGCGAGGCGCCTGAGCGCCGGCATGCGGGAACGCGATACTGTGTCCCGCATCGGCGGCGACGATTTCGTGATCGTGCTGTCGGACCTGGACAGCCCGCAGGACGTGCCCTTGCGCGCCGGTCAATTGCTGCATGACATTGCATTGCCGATTCCCCTGCAGGACCGCGAGATCAGTCTCTCCGCGAGTATCGGCGTGAGCATGTATCCGCAGGACGGCGACGACTACGACACGCTGCTGCGCAATGCCGATGCGGCGATGTATCGCGCGAAGGAGGCAGGGCGCAATACCTTCCGCTTCTATACCGCCGACATGAACGCGCAGGCCTTGAGGAAACTCGAACTCGAAGCGCATCTGCGGCGCGCGCTGGAGCGCGACGAGCTGCTGCTTCACTACCAGCCACTACTGCACCTGGCAACCGGCGACGTCACCGACGCGGAAGCGCTGATACGCTGGCGGTCGAGCACGGGTGCGCTGGTATCGCCTGCCGACTTCATTCCGCTGGCGGAGGAAACGGGACTGATCGTGCCGATCGGGCAATGGGTGTTGCGCACCGCCTGCCGGCAGGCGCGTCAGTGGCAGATGCAGGGACTCGGGTTGCGGATGGCGG
>DASVLM010000500.1:0-14358 GCA_036384875.1 Noviherbaspirillum sp. | reverse complement strand
CCTGATAGCGACCGCACCGTGCCGGCCGCCTTTGCCCGCGTGCTGGTGGTCGACGACAACGTAGACGCTGGCGAAACTGTGGCAGAACTGCTCGGCGCCAGCGGCTGCGAAGTGCGCTTTGCACCGGACGGCGAAGCAGCGCTGAGTATCGCGCCGAACTTCAAACCCGATATCGCTATCCTCGACATCGGATTGCCGGGCATGGACGGCTATCAACTGGCCGCGCGATTGAGGGAGGAGCCGAGCCTGGCCGGCATCCGGCTGATCGCCCTGTCGGGTTATGGCTGCGATCCGAACGAAGAGCAACGCAATGGCGCTTCCTTCGACTGCCGCCTCGTCAAGCCTGTGCGTTCGAGGGAATTGCTGTCGCTGATCCGTGAGCTGGTGCCCGAACCGTCAGCCTGACTGCGCCTGCAACAGCGCGGCAAAGCTGTCTGCCTCCATCGGGCGGCCGTAGTAATAACCCTGCGCCATGTGGCAACCCTGCGCGGCGAGGAATTCAGCCTGCTCAAGCGCTTCCACGCCTTCGGCGATTACCGTGAGGTTGAGATGTTTCGCCATCGCGATGATGGTATTCGTGATCGCCTTGTCGCTCGAATCGTCCACGATGCCGCGGACGAAGGATCGGTCGATTTTCAATGCGTGAATGGGAAAGCGCTTCAGATAAGACAGGTTGGAATAGCCGGTGCCGAAGTCGTCGATGGAGAAGCGTACGCCCATGGTGGTCAGCCGCCGCAGCGTGGCGACGTTTTCCTCGCTGGGTTCCATCAGCACGCTCTCGGTAATTTCGAGGTCGAGCGCTTCCGGCGGCAGCCCGTTCGTATCGAGCAGGGATGCCACGAAATCCGAAAAGCCGGGCTGCAGCACTTGGCGAGCCGACAGGTTGACAGCAATGCCGAGATGCCGGTGCCCGGCCCTTCGCCACTTGCCGAGCTGCGCGCAAGCTTCGCGCAAGACCCATTCACCCACCTTCAAAATCAGCCCCGACTCTTCCGCTACCGGGATGAATTCCAGCGGCGGCACCAATCCTCGTCCGGGATATTGCCAGCGTATCAATGCCTCCGCTGACAGCACGCGTCCGTTGGCGATATCGACCTGCGGCTGGTAATGCAGCACGAATTCGTTATGCGGCAAGGCATGGCGCAACTGGCTCTCGATCGACAGCCGCTGCTGGGCAGCGGCATTCAAGGACGAGGTAAAGAATTGGTAGTTGCCCTTTCCCCTGCTCTTCGCGTGATACATCGCCGTATCGGCCATCTGCATCAGCATATCGACGGTATTGCCATCGCCCGGATAGACGCTGATGCCGATGCTGGCGCCGGCATGCAGCATCTGGTCCTTGATGATGAACGGCTTTTCCAGTGATGCAATGATCTTGGCGGCGAGTCGGCCGGCATATTCGCTGCGGTCGAGGCGCGAGATGCAGACGACGAATTCATCGCCGCCCAGGCGCGCCACCGTGTCGGATTTGCGCACGCACTGTCTGATGCGTCCCGCCGCCGTGCGCAGCAATTCGTCGCCGATCATGTGGCCGAGCGAATCGTTGATGTGCTTGAAATTGTCGAGGTCGATGAAAAGCACCGCCATCATGCAGCTTTCCCGGTCGGCCTGGGTGATGGACTGGCTGATGCGGTCATGCAGCAGTGCGCGGTTCGGCAGCCCGGTCAGCACATCGTGCAGGGCGATGTAGCGGATGCGTTTGCCGCTTTCAAGCAGCCGCGCAAGCGCCTGTTCGAGGCGGTCATTCGACTTGGAGAGTTCGGCGTTCGTTTCCTGCAAGGCAGCGGTGCGGTGACGGACCAGGACTTCGAGATGCTCGCGATACTGCCGCAGCTCGGCCTCGTCATGTATCTTCTCGGTGACGTCACGCAGAATCGCCACCAGGATTTCCTCGCCATTGATCTCCGCCACCGAAGCGGAAATCTCCACGTTGCGGATTTCGCCGTTGCGTGACTTCAGGCGTGAGGGAAACCCCTGCAATTCGCCCTTCCTGCGCACGGCTTCCACCAGGCGCGCGCGGTCTTCCGCCGTCGGCCAGACACCTACTTCTGTCGATGTGCGGCCGATGATTTGTTCGCGAGGCATGCCGACGAAGCGCTCGTAGGAGGCATTGACATCGATATATGTGCCGTCAGCGAGCCTGCTGATCGAAACATAATCGGGCGAACTGTAAAACGCCCGGCGATAGGTTTCCGGATCGACCACTGCCACTACCGTTTGCGATTTATCGTTGTTCCGGTCCATTCGGGCTGGTCCTGTTGTGGATTCCGCGTGTCTCCAGCGCCCATGGTGCCACAACGTACATTTTGTGCGCAATCAACATGCTCTTGGGCGTTTGCCCGCACCATTCTCTACAACATCTTGCCTGGAAAAGACCACTGCCGACCGCCATGAAGAAAAGAACGATCCGTCGCATGCCTGCGACTTCCATCGCTTGAGACTATACTTGGACCACATAAGGATCTTCCACCTGCCCGCCTTTCCAGCCTTCTTTGCCGAACCTGCAGCAAATCATCCGGCGAAGCTGAGCGCACACCACACCGACCTGTCAATGCACGACTCACGATCACCCGGCTCCAGCGTCAAACCCGATACAGCGAACGGACCTCACGTTCTCGTTGTCGAAGACAACCGCGACCTGGCGAAACTTTTTTGCGACCTGCTGGAAATCGTCGGCTGCACCACTGAAATCGCTGGCACCGTCAGTGCCGGCATCGAACAGGCGAAAAGCAGGATGCCCCAGCTGGTTTTCTGCGACCTGATGCTCCCCGGCGAAAAATCCGGCTTCGAATTCCCGCGCGAGTTGCGGGCGTTGACCGACGCCGGCAACGTCCGCCTGATTGCCGTAACCGGCTACAGCAATCCGGAAGACCATGCTCGAGCGCTGGAGGCAGGTTTCGAGCACGTCATGACCAAGCCCGTAAAATTCGCTGAAGTGCAAAATGTCGTCAGCAGTGTGCACCGCGGTGCTTGAGCACACCGTTATCACCAACAGGAATGTCTGACATTCTGATATTCAATTGGCGGAGAGGAGTGCCGGTCGGTAACATGCTTTCTGTCTCCTCCAAATCTCCTTGAATTGGATTTACCCGCCACCGCAAGACTGGCGGGTTTTTTTTCGCCTGTGAGCAAGGCTTACACCGGCATGCCGCTGGAATCGAACATACCTTCGAACAACACCGAACTCAGGTAACGCTCGCCGGAATCCGGCAGCACCGTGACGATGGTCTTGCCGGCATTTTCCGGGCGCTTGGCGAGGCGTACGGCGACAGCAACCGCAGCACCGCAGGAAATGCCCGACAAAATGCCCTCCTCCCGCGTCAGGCGGCGAGCATAGTCGATTGCTTCTTCATTGCTTACGGTTTCGATGGCATCGATCAGGTCGAGGTCGAGTACCTGCGGCACGAAACCGGCGCCAAGCCCCTGGATCTTGTGCGGGGAGGGTTTGAGCGGTTCGCCGGCACGCGTCTGGGTCATGACCGGGCTCGATACCGGCTCCACCGCCACGGACACGACATTCGCGCCCCGCGTCTTCTTGAGGTAGCGCGTCACCCCGGTGATGGTTCCGCCGGTGCCGACGCCGGCGACGAAAATATCGACGCGGCCGCCGGTGTCCTCCCAGATTTCCGGGCCGGTCGTCGCTTCATGAATGGCAGGGTTCGCCGGGTTCTTGAATTGCTGCAGCAGGACATAGCGACTCGGGTCCGACGCCGCGATTTCCTCCGCCTTTGCCACTGCACCGTTCATGCCCTTGGCTCCCTCGGTCAGTACCAGTTTCGCTCCGTATGCGAGCAGCAGCTTGCGGCGCTCTATGCTCATTGTCTCCGGCATGGTGAGGGTCAATGGAATGCCGCGTGCAGCCGCCACAAATGCCAGTGCGATGCCTGTATTGCCGCTGGTGGGCTCGACCAATTCCTTGCCAGGGCCGAGCAGCCCGCGCTTTTCCGCGTCCCAGATCATGGCCGCGCCGATGCGGCACTTCACCGAATATGCCGGATTGCGGCCTTCGATTTTCGCCAGTACGGTAGCGCCCGCACCGTCGGTGATGCGATTCAACCGCACCAGCGGCGTGCGGCCGATGGAAAGGGAATTGTCTTCGAACCAGGCTGCCATGGTGATCTCCATTTTTTTAGTGAGTGAAAACGCGCCAGGTAGCCTGACGCAAGGTAATGGATTGTTTCATCGCGCCAGCGATACGGCAAGTTTCGGAAGCACATTCGCCTGCCTTCATGCAGTTGGGGCCGGTTTTCGATGCCGATGCCGGATTCAGGGACGCAAGGCGCTCCGCATTCGATATTGATCAAGAACTGTTGTTTTCATGCGAAACGTGATTGCGATTGTGCTCCACATCACGTTTTGTGTTAGCCGGGATTTTTATAATCGGGTTGTGTCCATTGGGGACCATCATTGGAGAACATCATGGGAAGAACTCTTCACGAGAGAGTGCCGCTCAAGAGCAAGCACGGAATCGCCGGCGCAAGATCGATATTGGCATGGATGGGACTCGTCGTCGCCGTTGCATTGTTTGCGACCGCCATCCATACGTTCAAATAAGCCGCCGCCCCGCGTACGCAGACATCGCCGCTGCCTCTTTTCCTATGCCGCCCGGAGGTATTTTGCCGGGCCGGCGAAGAACTTCCGCCTGTCGCAATTATCCCAACGAACGTGACACCGAAGTCGGCGCAACTGCCCTGTTTCGACAGGTATTGACTGCCGGAACGGGATTCAAATGCTAGAATCCCTGCTCTTTTCAACAGGAGGTTGCATGAACAAAACTGAACTCATCGACGCGGTCGCGGCAGACTGCGATCTGTCCAAGGCTGCTGCACAACGCGCGGTCGAGTCGGTCCTGAACCAGATTGTGGATGCCGTCGCGAAGGGCGATTCCGTCCAGCTGGTTGGCTTCGGGACATTTGCCAATGGCACGCGTGCAGAGCGCACTGGCCGCAATCCGCGCACCGGCGAAGAGATCAAGATCGCCGCAGCCAAAACAGTGAAGTTCTCCGCCGGCAAGGCATTCAAGGACGCGGTGAACAAATAATGATGCACCAGCCCCGGCGGCCGCTGCGGCCACGGGGCGTCCTCCCCGTCAGCCGTCCTTCCGCTTTTCCCGGGCATCCCAAGGCCCGCCTTTCAACTCCACTACATTGCCTTCCGGATCGGCCACATAGATCGATGGCCCCTCGCCTTCCGCGCCATAGCGCGATTCGACCTTGCCCGGCTCGACGCCTTTCTCCTTGAGATAGCGCGTGATTTCGTCTGCGTCAAACGGATCGATGCGCAGGCAGAAGTGATCGAGGTTGCGCCCTTCCTTGCCGGGTGCGGCACCACCCGCCTTGCCCAGCTTGCCGTCGACCGGAACCAGGTCGATCAGCGAATTGCCGGCGCGAACCTGGTAGAGACCGAATCCTTCCTGGGCCTTTTCAAGCTTGCAGCCGAGCACGTCAATATAAAAGCGCATCATCGCTTCGAGATCGACGACACGCAGCACCACATGGTCGATATTCCGGATGTTTATCATGGGAATTCCTCGATTTCGGCCGCTCGACGCATACCGATGAAATGTCGTTATACGTCACAAGAGCAGGTGCCGCACACATGAAGGCGAACGGTTTTTCGCCTCTCGCGCCTCAACTGCGACGCAGCGGCAGCCTCTCACCGTCTCGCACTTTGCGCGCAAAGTCCGGCGGCGGCAAGGCCGGGCTGAACAGATAGCCCTGCAGCTGGTCGCATCCGAGGTCGCGCAAGAATCCCATCTGCTCTCGGGTTTCGACGCCTTCAGCCACGATTTCCTGGCGCAACTGCTGGCCCATGGTGACGATGGCACGCGCAATGGCGCAATCATTTTCCTCATGCGGCAGGCCAATGACGAACGATCGGTCGATCTTCAACGTGCTGATCGGGAATTTCTTCAGGTAGGCAAGGCTTGAATAACCGGTGCCGAAATCGTCCAGCGCAAGGGCAAGGCCCATTGCCACCAGCCGGTTCATGATGGGAATGACGTTCTCCGCGCCACGCACCAGCAGGCTTTCGGTAATCTCCAGCTTGAGCAGCTCGGGGCTGACACCATGCTTTTCCATGACCGTCTGCAGACGCTCGGGCAGGTTGGCGTCAAACTGTCTTGAGGAGATATTGACGGCGATCGGCGGCGGCTCAAGCCCTTCATCCTTCCACTGGCGAATCTGGCGGCATGCCTCTTCCAGCACCCAGGCACCAAGATCGAGGATCAGCCCGGTCTCTTCCGCCACCGGCACAAAGATGCCGGGGGATACCATGCCGCGTTCCGGATGCTTCCAACGCAGCAACGCCTCCGCGCCGACGATGCGCCCGCTGCGCAGACTGACCTTGGGCTGGTAGTGCAATTGCAGCTGGTTTTCGGTCAGCGCACGCCGCAGTTCGCTCTCGAACCAGAGGTGTTCCTTGGCCCGCTGATTCATTTCCGGGCTGTAGAACATATAGCCGTTTTCAGCATTTTCGTGCACTCGCGCGCGCGCCGAATCTGCAAAGCGCACCAGCGATTCGGTATTCATCGCGTCTTCCGGGTACACCGAAATACCGATGCTGGCACCGATGCGCAAGTTATGCGATGCAATCAGGATGGGCAGATCGAGCGACGCAAGCAATTTTTGCGCGACGATACCCGCGTGTTCACGCTTCTGGATATCGAGCAGCGCAACCGCAAACTTGTCCCCATCGATGCGCGCAAGCACATCTTCATCACGCAACGCACGCCGAAAACGCTGACTGACTTCGCGCAGCAACTCGTCGCCGACTTCCTGGCCGAGCGTGTCGTAAATCGAGGTGAAGCGAAGCAGTTCGATGACCAGCAATGCGCCGTGGCTTTGACTGCGGCGTGCAGCCGTCAGTGCTTGCGTGACAAGCTGCGTCAGCAGCGATCGGTTCGGCAGCCCGGTCAAACCATCGTAATTGGCCAGCTGCTGCAGGCGCGCTTCAGCCTCCTTGTGCACGCTGATGTCAGAGAAAATCGAGAATGCGTGCGTGACATCACCCCGATCGTTGCGCACCACGCTGATCGACACCGATTGCGGAAAGTGCTCGCCATTCTTGCGCTGACCGATGATCTCGCCTTGCCAGGGACCGGAGCCGCGCATTGCACTGCGCACTTGCGCGCGGAAGTCCGCATTGTGCTTGCCCGAGCGCAGCAGGTCTGGCGTCTGCCCGATCGCTTCCGCTGCCGAATAACCGGTGATGCGAGTGAACGCGGTGTTGACCGACACAATGCGCTCGCTGGCATCGGTGATCAATATGCCCTGGTCGCTATCTTCAATGATGCGCGCATGCAGACGCAGCTTGTCTTCGTCCGACAGGCGATCCGTGATCTCGGACATTTGTGCAACCAGCTCGACCGGCTGATCGGACTCATCCCGGCGCACCGAGAGTGCCAGGCTTGCCCAGAATATTTCGCCGGACTTTTTGCGTCTGCGTACTTCCATCAGCGAAGTGCCGTCTTCGAGGAAAAGTTCCGCGACATCGTCGTCGCCGTCGGCATACAGAAACAGCACATGCTGGCCGATCGCTTCTTCGGCAGAATATCCAAACAGCCTTTCGGCACCCTCGTTCCAGCCCGTGATGTAACCCGCGAGATCCATTGTGATCACCGGATCCGTCGGCTTTGTTTCGATGGACACGCTGATCTGGTTCGCATCCTGCGAGACCTTTTTCAGTCCAACCCGCAAGTCTTCAAGTGCATGTTCGAGCGTACTCAACACCTGCAATTGCGCCGCGCCATCCAGGTCTCGGGCCTGGCGGCAAAGCGCTATGCAGTGGTCGAGCATGCGTTCACGCATCTCCGCCTCCGCGGCTATCCCGGATTACATCGACCATCCATGCATGCGCCTCGGCGAGAATTGCCGGGAATTCCGTTGACTGGAGCTGCAAAGTATCCAAGGCCTGGGCAAGATTTGCCGTGTCACGCAGTTCCGCACATTCCGCGGTCTGCAGCAACTGGCCGAGGTCGCCTTTGTGTTCCAGCAACGCTGCCAGCAAGGCATCGCTGATTTTGAGCGGCTTCAGCACTTCCGCCAGCGGCATGCCGAACAGGACGCCGAGCAGAGAAAACATGCCTGCCATGAAAGCCGCATCCTGCGCGGCCTTGTCCATTCCGCATGCCTTGGCAAGCAGTTCCATGGTGCGGGCGCGTATCGCCACGCGCGCCAGCAGCATGGCGGAGCGCTCGTCGCCCTGGCGAGAGGAAAACAGCATGAGGTTGAGCCAACGACGCAGTTGCGCGCGTCCGAGAATCAGGATCGCCTGCGAAAAGCTGGTGATCTGCCGGCTCATTCCCATTCCAAGCGAGTTGACTACTTTCAGAAGGTGATACGACAACGTCGGATCGCGTCGCAGCACTGCCTCAATCTCGTGAGTATCAGCATCGGCTGAAACGAGTTGAACCAGCTGCAGCGCAAGCGTGCGCGACGCAGCTTGCGCGCCGGTGGGCTTCGCTGGCGGGGCCATGTACCAGAAACCGCCTATCCAGTTCGCGTCCGGCGGCATAGGCGAGGAAAGGCTGTTCGTTCGATGAATCTGCGAAGCAGGCACGAACTTGCACCCGGCAGCGGTCGCTGCATCGGTCAGCACGGGAAACTGGGTTGCCGACTCCGGCAAGAGGCATGGCAGGCGCGATGAGAGCGTCTGGAAATGCTCCTGCTGCGCAAAGGATTGGAAGAGGCCCGTCGAATCTCCGGTCGCGCTCAGCAATAATGCCGATGGCGTTTTGTTCCGGTCCGCGAGCAGTTCAAAATATACGAATGCAGGAGATGTCGGTGTGTTCATTGCATCGTCCGCGACTCGGCATGAATAAGCCGTAATACTACCCTGTTTAAGGTGAAATGTTGATCTTCGGCAATTGTGCAGGGTATCAACGGCACGCAAACCGCCAGAGGAGATATTTGCCTGGATTGGAATACTAACGGCTGCAAATGCCAACGACTTGAGGCAGAGGCTCAGACAACTCGATGCCGGGCAACAGTCACAGACAGGTCATATGGGCTCGGCACAATAAAGTTGCATTTGAAGGGGCCAGTCTCGGCAGCAAGTGGCGAGGTGGCCCGAGACGTACCGATGGAGAATGCAATGAAGGTTACGAAACCCATGCTGGACGCCGCGATGCGCAAAGCCGTTGAAGCTGGATTGTTGCCGCGCGAAGCACTGCGTCAAGAATCGTATGCCGACCGGGAAGTCTTCCGGCTTATTCTGGAAGCCGCCATTGATACGATTGAGATCGCGTACCCAGAAACTTCCTACCGCTCGAAATATCCGCCCTTGCGGCGACTGGCTCGCACTCGACAAACCGGCGCGACCTGAGTTCGGGTCCTGCTACGTTACATAGAACAAAGAGAGGGGTTGACGCCGTCGGTCCGACGATATACTGTTCTTATATACAGTACTTTTCGGGAGGCGACATGGCTCAAACCACTTGGCACATTCAAAATGGAACGCACATGCAGGCGGCAACGCATTGCTGGCCGCAACGAGAGTCGGTGAGAACCCGTTTCGGCGAGTTGGTCGATGTACGGAATCGTGGAGCGCTTCGGCTGGCACGCATGGTAGGCATTCAGATTCCTGGCAAGGATGCTCCTGCTGTCGTGCGTTTGTGGAACGGAGATAGTTGTCGCGAGCTTTCCATCACCGAAGCGCGAGCATTGGCGGAACAATTACTGAGCGCGGCAAAGTTCGCCGAGCTCCAAAATTCAAGATGAGTCGATATTTTGGTCTTGCGATGGTCCACCATGCGAGTACTTTTCCTTGAATTTGACGGTGTGCTTCATCCTGCAAGTGCGGCATATAGATTTGCACCCGGAAATTCGCTGCGACAAAGCGTCTTAGCACTATGGCTTTTCCGGTGGGCATGGATTCTCGATGAATTATTGCTTCCGCATCCGGATATCCGCATCGTTACCCATTCCAACTGGAGATTATTAGCGTCGGACGAAGAGCTGAAAGGCGTTTTGGGGCCCTTGGCACGGCGCTTCGTTGGCACCACCCCGCATGGAACAAAATGGAGCAGCATTCTCGCCATCGCCCAGCTCAACGAACTCCATGACTATCGCATCCTCGATGCGTGGCCGGAGGTATTTCCCCCGGATATTCCGGAACTGATTGTTTGCGATACGGAGGCAGGCCTTCAAGACCTACGCGTACAATCTCAACTCGCGTCCTGGCTGAAGTGTGTTGTTTAACGGCTACAGCTATACCACGTCTATTTCGCCTTGAAGTATTCGCCGATAACGCGACATGCCTGTCACATCCAGCAAACCAAGCCACCGCGCTACCTCTACCTCGCCCCTGCCCTTGGCCAGCTGTCGCAGTGCGAACGTGTGTCGGAGCCTGAACAATCCGCCTCCGCTTTCTGCGATATTTGCATCAGCCAATACCGCAGTACAGGACTCATAACAGCGAGTATGCGACCACTGCCTGCCTGCCAAAGTCGACGGAAAAACGAATTCGCCCTGGATTTGCTGCTTGTTTCTCAATTTGAGCCAATAGCCGAGCTGATAACCTGCCCACTTGGAAATTGGGGTTTCACGGGCTGGCGCGTTTCCATTTCCCGGCACGGATAACTTCCATGGCAAGCCGTTTTCACTGCCACCTTCGATAATAACTCCGTCTAAAGTCAAGCAGCGAATATCCCCTGGAGCCAAGCCTGCACCAAGCATAACCGCAACAGCGGTGCAATCTCGAATAGCTTTCCAGGGAACAATAGAGTCAGACTCTACCCGTGAAGTTTTTGTGACAAAGTCGATAAGTTGCTTTGCGTCACGCTCGCGGAGGTATTCTGGCAAAGGATCTTTGTCTGCCGCTTCAGCGTAGCGGAAATCTGGGCGTTGCAGCAGTTCGTAAGCAGATGTGTTGGGCGGCACGCCATCGACGCCAGCTTGATAACGGAAGACTTTGTCGATTAATGACAGAAAACGGCGAGCGTAACGTGCGGACAGCAAAGTAGTTCCAACTCTAGACGACGCTGGCAAAGCAGCTATAGTGTTTCGAACGGACGCCCTAGTAGCAAGAAAGGATTCAAGATCGGCCACTGTTGCACGGGCGAAAGGCAATTCGCGCTCAACACAGAAAATCGTAAAGGACTGCCACATTTCACGATAGATATCCGCAGTTACGGACCCAAGCACACGCTGATCTGAGGGTCCCGCTCCTGTGGTTTTCCTGCTCTCGGCCCAATGCTCAAATGATTCCCGGTATGCCTCAATCAAAGGCATGTTGTTTTGAAGAGGAAGCATTTTTTGCATGGTACTTGGGCGAAGCGAAGAGTGGGGATATTCCGAACTATCGGCGAAATCTATTCTATCAACAAAATACCGGCTACGCCGGAACCGCCAGTAAAATCGGAGTCTATGCCGATAGTTCGGATATGCGTTTTGCGTTTCTGATATCTATCTCCATTGCGTCCTTTCCTTTCTCCATGCTGTTACATATTTCGCGGTCACCGTCAGCATTCGTATCTAAGTCCTTTTGTGTAGAACTCTTCCGATAGCCACGTACGCGTGTTTCACTGCTCGGCCCAAGAAGATTCCAAGCGGAATATGGACCGCTTGCTTTTGGGCCGACCGGCACTTTGAAAAAAACGCCTTTTGAGAGCTTATTGCCGGTGGAGCACCTACCGGCAATAAGCACGGCAACTTTCGCCTCGGTATAACATCTGGGCAAATTACGGACGATCGCTTCGCGTTGCCTAACCTTGGTCAGTTCGAGGATTCCGAACAATCAGAATCACTCTGGGGGCGTAATCAGTTCGGAAACCGAGTATATGGTGGATGTTCCTTGTCATCGCATACTGGAGATGTATCGCGGCGGTGGCAGCCGCTTAAGTTGGCAATAGTCGCCACGACGGACACTACCGGAAAACGATTTGCAATAGAACAAAGCATGACGTACCGGGGCTTCGCAGCTGTAATGCGACAACCTTTGCCCTTAGCATCGACGGACCACCGGTATCGCGACCCAGATTGAGAGCGTCGTGCCTTGGTGACGATGTGACACGGAGGAGTAGGAGCTGCAGCCGTACTGCATGAGGGCGGCGTGATGGATGCTCAGAGTTTCGGATAGCTCGCCGATTCGGACCCAAATTATGCAGTGTGGACACTCCCGTTCTGGACAGGCGGTGTGCCTCAAGGCCAGGCTGCGTCGAGTTCGCTGTTCCGAATGCGGTCCGCACACCGCGCACCGGTCGTGGCTGGGGCGGCATGCCCGCATCCCCACCTGGGGAAAATTGGATTCCCCTTGAGACAGCCAGCAGACGATCCGGCCGTTTTTTGAGTAGCTGGGCAAGGCGCGTTGCCCGAAGATAGAGGCAGTGACGATGGACATGAACACGGCCTTCGGCCTGGAAGTGCAACAGCATCGTCCGAAGGCGCGAGAGCGGCATCGAATCACTGCGACGATTCGCTATTCGACTGGCGCCTTATTGGCGCGGTATCCTGCGCCGCATCCGCTGGCCGATACATACCCGCCAGCTCGAAGGCATCAATAACCGCATCAAGGTCATGAAACCCATGGCTTACGGATGCCGCGATAGCAGCTCCTGCTTTCTCAAGATCACGGCCGCGTTTCCCGGATATCGGTGATGAACTAAAAAAGAAGCCCGCTGGCCTTGCGGTCGCGGGCTAAATCCAATTCAAGGAGAGTTGGAGGAGACGGCTTCACTATATCGCGCCCTCCTCTCCATGTCCGCTTTCAAGTTCAAATGACACATATTCAGGACAACGATACCCGACTTAGCGGGCCCGGCCATAGACGTCGAATCCGCGGTTGGCTTACTCATGTATTTGCCTGACTTACTCCGCGGCCCTTTTCTTCCCTCTGTTTTTCGAAAAATTGGTTTTCCGTTTTCGCTCAGATCGCATGTGATTCCCTGGCCGCTCCTGCCTCGCTGAAGAAACTATGGCTTCTGCATGCTAACAAATTCCAGCTCCATCTGAACCTTCGTGCTATTCGCTCCGTAATAATCATTAGTTCTATTTTATATTGATTTTTAACAGTATAATTTGCGATACCAGTTTTAAATTAAATAAAATCAATAGGTTAGGTGTCTTGAAGACAGGTTGGAACAATGGCGGCAGTATCCTTGTCCGGGTTGGCCCGCATCATTTTGCTTTCCTGCGCGGTTACTTTGAAGGTTTGGCTCTTGCTACGCTATCGCGCCGCTATCTTGAAACCGCGGTGTCACCAGATCCCGATCTCAGGATCGCGAAGACAACTTTGAAATGGATACGCGAGCAGCTTATGGTCGCAGCACGCCGTCGTGGCATGTTCGCTGAAGCTCGCCTTATCCTGCTTGACCCCGAAAAGCTTCGGGCGTCGGAAAAGCGTGCTATCCCGACCTTGGAGGAATTCCGCGAAATCCGTGATCCGCACGAACTATTTTCGGAAGCGGAACTGCTGGAGTTGTTTCACGAGGAATACGGTAACAACGCCCACAGTGATCGGCGCACCACTCGGAATGAGCGACTCAGACGCAAGCAGATCACTGCTCTGCTTGCGCTGGAAAAGCTGCTTGGAAGCCCTCCTTCGCCTTCCGATGACGTAACCGGTTGGCTGCATCCGGTACTCGCAAAACGCCTCAAGAACGCCGGCCTTGAAACCTTGATGCAGCTAATCGAGACGATCAACCTCCGTGGTTATCGTTGGTGGACCGAGGTTCCACGCTTCGGAGAAAAGGCTGCAGCACAAGTGGTGGCATGGTTGAGTACAGAGTCCACTACGCGGGGCCTTGGGGTTAAATTGAGCATCCAGGCAACAACACCGGTGCGAAGTATTCCGGTTGATGTGCTCGCAGCATCTCGCCCGAAGCAATTTGGCATAGTGCCAATCGAATTTCTTTCATTACCCCCTCATTTAGACGGCTCGGACAAGGGTGATCGTCAGGGAAAGAATTCAGCCCTGCCATCCAACGATCTCGAAGCAATTCATCGTTGGCTTGGGACGAAGGAGAAAGGGAGCCATACCTGGAGGTCTTATCGAAAGGAAGCGGAACGCTTTCTCTTATGGGCCACTTTGGAACGGGGCATAAGCCTTTCTTCACTTTCGCGGGACGATTGCCGCGAATATATGGAATTTCTCGAGCATTTGGGCTTAGCCGATTCAACGTCTTGGCGCTTTCACCTACCCCGAATAGACTGGATCGCGCCGCGCGGGACAAAGCGCTGGAGCCCGTTATGGCGGCCTTTTGAAGGCGAATTATCCCCGGAGAGCCGCAAGTTGGCGAAAACCATTCTGTCCACGATGGCGCGTTCGTTTGTGGACTGCGGTTATTGGTTAGCCAATCCTTGGGACGACATATCGAAAGAGGCGCACGTTCCTCAGAGGACCCGCGATGCCGGTAGATTT
>DASVLM010000499.1:0-13254 GCA_036384875.1 Noviherbaspirillum sp. | reverse complement strand
GATCTGCACGCGACCTGAGCTGGGACGATGCTCAACAGTACGTGAAATGGCTCTCCAAAACGACCGGCAAGGCTTATCGCCTGCCGACCGAGGCCGAGTGGGAATACGCGGCGCGAGGCGGCACCTCGACGCGCTACTGGTGGGGCGAGCAGATGCGAACGGGCATGGCCAACTGCAAGGACTGCGGCGAGCCTTGGCAGAAAGATGCGCCGGCCGCCGTCGGCTCATTCGCCGCCAACCCGTTCGGCTTGCACGACGTGAACGGCAGCGTGTGGGAATGGGTGGCCGATTGCTGGCACAACTCGTACAAGGGCGCGCCCACTGACGGCAAGGCATGGGACGAACCCAACTGCCGCACGCGTGTGATACGCGGCGGCTCATGGCGTGATGGCGCAAGCTACATGCCATCATCGACGCGGTTCAAGTACGACGCCAGCGTACGATATTCGCAGAACGGGTTCCGGGTGGCGCGAGCTGTGGAATGAAGACCAAGGCGGTTGGCTTATCGAATCGCGTCGGCTTGCATTACTGCGTAACGACTGCTTGGCCGATTGCCAAACCGCTTAACCGCGATCTTCGAGGAAGGCGCGCAGCTTCTCCGCACGTGACGGCTGGCGCAGTTTGTTCATCGCCTTCATCTCGATCTGACGCACACGTTCGCGCGTCACTTCGAGCTGCTTGCCGACTTCTTCCAGCGTATGGTCGCTGACCGCGTCAAGGCCGAAGCGCATGCGCAGCACCTTCTGTTCCTTCGGCGAGAGGTCTTCCAGCATCTCGGCGATGGTGCGCTGCATGCTCGAATGCATTGCAGCCGCTTCCGGCGAGAGGGTGGTGTCGTCGCTGATGAAGTCGCCCAGCATCGCATCGCCATCGTCGCCAGCCGGCGCGTCGAGGGAAGCCGGCTCCTTCGCGATCTTCAGGACGTCCTGCACCTTCTGTTCCGGCATGCCCATCTTTTCCGCCAGCGTTGCCACATCCGGTTCTTCGCCGGTGGCGGAGATCGTCTGGCGGATGATGCGGTTCATCTTGTTGATCGTCTCGATCATGTGCACCGGCACACGGATCGTGCGCGCCTGGTCGGCAATGGCGCGCGTAATCGCCTGCCGCACCCACCATGTCGCATAGGTCGAGAACTTGAAGCCGCGACGGTATTCGTACTTGTCCACGGCGCGCAGCAAGCCGATATTGCCTTCCTGGATCAGGTCGAGGAATTGCAGGCCGCGATTGACGTATTTCTTCGCGATCGAAATCACCAGGCGCAGGTTTGCCTGCGTGAGTTCGCGCTTGGCTTCCATCGCGCGCTTCTCGCCAGCCATCATGCGCTTGCTGACCTTGCGCAGCGCGGCCAGCGGCAGGCCGGCGCGTTCTTCGATGGCGGCGAGCTTGGTTTGCCATTCGCGGATCGCCGGAATCTGCCGTGCGAGCACGGCGCTGTGCGGGTAGGCGCAATCGACTTCGCGCTGACCCCAGTCGAGGTCGGTCTGGCTATCGGCGAAGGTCGCGATGAAGCGCTCGCGCGGCATGCCGCACTGGTCGACGGCGATGGCAGCGATTTTCTTTTCGATGCCGCGGACCTCTTCCATCTGCGCGCGCACCACGGCGCCCAGCTTCTCGACGATCTTTGCCGTAAAGCGAATGCCTTGCAGCGTCTGCGTGACGGTCTGCTGTGCGGTCACGTATTGCGTGCCGGTCATGTCGGCGCGATGCGCGCGCATGATCTCGGCCTGGGTCGCGATGGTGCTGAATTTTTCCAGCGCCAGCGCCTTCATCTTCGCGAGCTGTTCCGCCGAGATGCCAGCGTCGTCGCCGCCCGCAGGAATGTCGTCTTCCTCGTCGTCGTCGGCGTCTTCGGCATCGCTGGATGCCAGCGCCACGGCAGTCTGGTCTTCCAGTTCCGCCAGGCCATCAACGACATTGTCGATCGCCAGTTTGCCGCTGTCGATCTTCGCGACGAGCGCGAGGATCTCGTCGAGCGCCGCAGGACTTGCCGAAATGGCGCTGATCATTTCACGCTGGCCGTCTTCGATGCGCTTCGCGATCTCGATTTCACCTTCGCGGGTGAGCAGTTCGGTGGCGGCCATCTCGCGCATGTACATGCGCACCGGGTCGGTGCTGCGGCCGAAGTCGCCTTCGTAGACAGAGAGAGCGGTGGCAGCGACCGCTTCGACTTCGTCGTCGCTCGCGCCGGACGCGACGCGATCCGACAGCAGCAGCATGGCGTCGTCGGGCGCCTGGTCGACCACGTTGATGCCCATCTCTTCGATGGCGCGCATGATGTCGGCAATGGCTTCCGATGCGGTCACATCGTCCGGCAGCTGGTCGTTGATTTCCGCCTGCGTCAGGTAGCCGCGTTCCTTGCCGAGCTTGATGAGTGCGGCGAGCTGCTTGCGATGCTTGTCGATTTCGCTGCGGGACGCCGTGCCGGCGGCAGTCTTGCGAGCACGCAAGGCGCGCAATTCAGAATGCTCGACGGCGTTCCATTCGGCGACTTCGTCGCTGTCGATGAGATGTGAACTCGGCTTGCGGCCGCGGGTAGCAGCAGCCGGCGCCGGCTGCTCGATTGCGGCAGGCTTCGCGGCAGGGGCTGGCGTAGCCGAAGCCACCGGCGCAAGCGGCTTGGACAGCACGCGCACCTTGCCTTTGGCAGGCGTGGACGCTTCTGCCTGCGCGACCGGAGCGACAGGAGCCGCCGCGACCGCTGCGCGCACTATGGGGGCTGTCGGCACTTCAGTTGCAGGTTTCACTTCCGGCGCGGGAGTTGCCGCTGCGGGCGCATCGGGCACTGTGCGGTTGTCGTCGTTTCGTGCAATGACGCCGGGCGCGGCAATGCGCACGCGCTTGCGGGTGACGACGGGAACAACCGCCGGTGCGGGCGCCGCATACCAGACTGGCTCGGGTTCGGGCTGAGGTTCTTGCTTGGATTCAGGCTCCGAATCGCCCCCGGATTGGGACTCGGACTGCGATTGCGATTGCGCCCCGGACTCCGGTTCGGCAGCGGCAACCGGCACTTCCGTCTCGGGAACGGGAACAGGCACGGCAACTTGCTCGACAACCGGCGGCTCGGCCTCCGTCGGTGCGCAACCCTGCAGCGGGGCAACGGCCTCGATCGCTGCAGGCGTTTCCCCCGCGACGGCGGGTTGCGATGCTTGTTCGTTCTCCATTTCGGGAACAGCATGCAACGATGACAAACGGGAGCGGCGTCTCACCACGGTTACCTGGGGACGCGGCGTTCCGGAATCAATACCCGGCGCATTCGAGGTATCGAGCGGCGGAGCATCGTATGTGGCGGATACGGCAGATACGGGGGTTGCGGGCCGTGGAGTACGGACCGACAGCGTCAATGTCTTCGAAGTCTTGTTCATCGCAAAAAATCAGGTCAGCCAAATCTACCCTCGCGCCGTCCTCCGTCCATGGAGGACAGCCGGCACAGTCATTCATGCATCCGACAAGGGGATCGGCAAGACGATTCTCTGTAAAACGCCAATACGTGTGCTTGCGGCGGGCCGATTCGGCAGGCCGGCAACGGCAGCGCGTACGTCATGAAGGATGAATTTGGCGGGAAAGAAACTCGTTTCGCCGGTTGGCAAAAAGGATCGGGATTATACCGGTTATCGCGAACTTGCGGCAATCTGCATTGTGTTGTAAGGACGTCGTATGCGTCGCGAAAATCGAAAACACTGCGACAGCGCGGCGCTACTGAAAGTTGCGTGGGTGCGTCGTAATCTGCAGAAAATCCGCGGCGATTTTTTCGCGGCCGTATTTGGCGTCGAGCCGGCTTAGCTGCTTGTCCAGTACTTGCAGGTAATCCTTCGCCTGCTCCGCTTCCGGCCGCAAGCCGTCGAACAGCGGCGCGGGCGTGATGAGCAGCACGATCATGTCGGTACCGAGCGGCGGCGACACCACCCAGTTCCCGGCCCCGCCGATCGTGGCGGTATAGGAAGACGGCGCCTGGTTGGCGCGTGCGCGCGGACTGGGCACGAGATGCACCACGCTGCCGTCGGAAGAATAGTAATCGACGTTCACGTAGGAGTCCCACGGCGGCGTTGCCAGGTCGAGCACCAGCGCGTCGCCTTCCCGCAATGGAGCGTCGCGCGGACTGGTGTGGATCGATGCCGGCGCGGCTGTCTGCATGTTCTGCTTCCAGTAAGGCGCCAGCAGATGGACGGCACTGCACTTGTCGTCGCCGATCTGCTGCACGTTGAGGTTCAGCGATTGCACACCGGGAAGGCCGCCTATCGTTTCCTTCAGCCGGGACGTGCCGAAGCTTGCCGGCAGAAATCCCTGCACTTGCACCGCGCCATCCTGTGCCGACGCCAGCATGGCGGAGCACGGCACCTCGCTCAGCGCGCGCTCGACTGCTTCCATCGAGAATGGCGCCGGCTTCGCAGGCAGTGCTTGTAGCGTGGTTTCCGGCGGACTCTCACCGGAAGACACCGCAGCGGTCTTCTGCACTTCGCCGCCGCCGCGAGAAGCCAGGTAGTAGCCGGCACCGCCGACGACAAGCAACAATGCAGCGGCACCCGACGCCATCATGGCGACCTGGTTCGCCGGCTTGCGGCCGTCACCGAATTCATCGAGGAAGCGCGCAATGGTCGGGGTGCGCGCATCGCGCTCGAAAGCCAGTGCCGACCGAAGCGCCTTCCATTGCCTTTGCCCCAGGTCTTTCGGACGCTGCGGCTTCATGGCGGCATTGCGGGCCTGCGATGCGGTCAGGCGGTCGAAAGGATGCTTGCCGGTCAGCAGTTCGTAGGTGATGCAGGCAAGCGCATAGATGTCGTCGCGCGGGTCGGGCTCGCGGTGTTCCAGCATTTCCGGGCTGGCATAGGCCGGCGTGAGCCCGCCGAGGCTGCCGGGATCGAATACCGTGACTTCCGATTCCTGCGACGGCTTGCGGAAGGCACGCGCAATGCCGAAGTCGATCACCTTCACATCGCCGGCGTCGGTCAGGATGACGTTGGCTGGCTTGAAGTCGCAATGCACGAAACCACGTTCGTGCGCATACGCCAGCGCGCGTGCCATGCCGGTGACGATGCGCTGCGTATCGGCAAGCGGCAAGCCCTTGAAGTCCGGATGGCGCAGCATGCGCGACAGCGGCTCGCCGGAGAGAAATTCCATCGTCAGGTAGACCGTGGGTCCGTCGCGATCGAAATCATAGACGGTGACGATGTTCGGATGCGCCAGCGTCTGCGCCTTCTTCGCCTCGCGCTGCAGGGCAATCAGCGATTTCGGATGGCCGCGGAACTGGACGTTGAGAACCTTGATGGCGATATACGGATTGCGGTCGGATGCTTCAAGCTTGCGCAGGTCGAGCGCCCGGTACACCATGCCCATGCCGCCGAAACCGATGCATTCTTCAAGCACGAAGCGATTGTTCAGGGTATCGCCGACACCCTTCATCTTTTCCGGCTCGCCGGGAATGACGTCGCGCCATGAAGCGGTGGGCGGAATGGACGATGCAGTGGTTGATGGAGGAGAAGACACGCTTCGCACGGTTTGCGCAACGGTGCGTTCGGCATTCGCGGATGCACCGGGCGGCGGCGCATGCTCGGCACGATTGCGCAGTTCGGCATAGACATCCGGCGGCAGCAGGATGCGCGTGCGCTCTTCGTTCAGCAGGTCATGCAATTGCGTCGAGTCGGTTTGGCCTTCTTCGAGCAGGCGGTCTACCTGTTGCAGAAACTCGTAGTGCGATAACGTGCCTTTTTGAACGCCATGAATTGCATGTGCAAGACTGGCCATACCTTTCCGTGTTGAGTTCAGGGCGGCGCCTTTGGCCCATTGCACTCCAGCGGTGATCCGTTTGTTATGACCGCGCGCAATAGTCGGCGCGATCCTGCGCCGCAGGCCATGGTGTCAGACCCGATTTGCGGCGTTTAATTCAACGGTATCGGTCGGCAAGCCTTTTCTTCAGGACACAGCCATTGCAGCGGTGCTTGAAGTCGTGTCGTGCAGCGGATGACGATGCGTAAATGCATCGTCAATTGCCGGTTCATCAGCTTCCTCGGCGATCCCGAGTGCATTCACGGTCTGCTCGTCGATTTCGATCCAGCACGCGAATATCGGCTTGCCGTCGGCGCGCATCGGCGGCCCGGCCCGGTGGGCATGCACGCCCATGCGATGCAGCAGCCGTTCGATGCCAAGCGGCGATACCGTGATGAGCCGGCGCGCGCCTTGCTGCATGGCGATCTTCACAGCTGCGGCGAGCACGCGACGTGTGTTGACCGCCGCGTCCATCTGCGGGCTTTCGTTCAGGGGCGCCGCAGCGAAACGCGACAATTCCCATACTTCAGCCGATTGCGGCACAGGCGCGCCGCCCATGAGGTGCGGGAAAATTTCGCTCAGCAAATAGGGTTCGGTCGTCGGCAGCAAACGAGCGCAGCCGCAAATGTCGCCGTCATTGTCGTGTGCCACGACGTACATCGTATCGGGATGATCGAACTGGTCCCGCTCCTGGCCGTTCTCTACCGGCAATGGCCAGCCGAGACGCTCGATGAAAATCTTGTGCCGGTATTCGGCCATTGCATTTTCAAGTTCGGAGGGGAATTCGTTGCGCTTGCCGGTAATCGTTTGCATGTTCGTCAAACAGAAAGTTGTTTGACGCCATTACATAGTCGCCGGCTTCGTTCGGTAACTGCTAATGTTGACAGGAGGCGGCTTCTGTCAATGCCAGGTTGACCACATCCTGCCATCGAATCGTATTCAGCCAGGTGCAGAACAGGTGCGAAGTGCGTGCCGGGCCGAGATCATAGCCTTGCGTGTCGACCAGCATCACGTTGCTGCGAACGCCGTCGGGCGCGAGGATCAGCGCGTCGGACTCATCATGGATGAACCATCCCCACCCAAGCGAAATCGCCGGATCGGTATTGCTCTTCCACTCCGAAAACCCGGCCGAGCGCGCCGGCACGGTTTGCACCCTGAGCTCTTCGAGAAATTCCTCGTCGCTTTCGGAGAAGAGGTGAACGAAGGGCAAGGCGTTCAGGCTCGCCAACGGCAATCGCACATAGCCGTCGACGGATAGCGCGGGGGCACGGCTGTCAATCGGTCTCTGGTTCAGATGAATGTTCATGTGATGACTCAATGTTGTTGAGCAAATGTCATTGTTTGCGCCCGGAAGCGATATCCGTTACGTCCGCAATACGCTCTTCGACAGAACTCAAAGATTTTATGGATGCAAATGCAATCAGGCGACGGTTGGATTTGACAGTTTCCGTACGGCAACACATCATATGCACCTGATGTCCGTCCAGGCCATCACAGGAACAACCAGGGAGAACACCGATGAACGCATGGCTGGAGGATGGCCTCGATGCCTTGCTGAAAGCGACATCGGAACAGGACCTGTTCAGGCAGGTTGCCGGTGCTGCAAGGAACATGGGTTTCGAATACTGTGCGTATGGCATACGAATGCCGGTGCCGGTGTCGCGTCCGCGCGTGGCGATGTTCAACAATTATTCCTCCAAGTGGCAAGAGTGCTACGACTCGCGCGGTTATCTCCAGGTCGACCCGACGGTACAGCACGCCTTGAAATCGAGCCTGCCTGTCGTCTGGTCGAACCAGCTCTTCACGCACGCGCGCGACATGTGGGAAGACGCGCGCAGCCACGGCTTGCGGGTCGGCTGGGCCCAGGCCTCGCGCGATCCTGCCGGCGCGGTCGGCCTGCTCACGCTGGCGCGCAGTGCGGAGCCGCTGAGCCGCAGCGAGCTGGACGCCAACCAGGCGAAGATGGCCTGGCTCGCGCAGTACACCCATGCCGCGATGGCCCGCCTGTTGACACCGAAACTCGCGCCGGAAACGCAGATCGCGCTGACGCCTCGCGAGAAGGAAGTGCTGCGCTGGACAGCGGAAGGCAAGACCTCATATGAAATCTCGCAGATCCTCGATGTGTCCGAGCGCACCGTCAATTTCCATGTCAACAACGCGGTGGCAAAGCTGGAAACCTCCAACAAGACGCAAGCAGCAGTAAAGGCAACCGCGCTCGGCATGCTGTACTAGAGCGGCGCCCTCTTGCCCAGGCAGCGATCAGGCCGGCTGCGCCTGCAACTCGAGCGACGTCGCCTTTGCAACCCGCTCCTGTTCCAGGCCGACGCGCAGCTTGGCGAGGTAGTCCGCACGATAGCGCCGCAATACGAAATCGCGGAAGTTGTTCTGCTCCAGCTCGCGCCATGCAGCTTGCCGCCCCGCCTGCGAGCGTACCTGCGCGGCGCGGATGACGCTCTCGTCTATCTTCGCTGCTGCGGCGGTCATCGGTTCGTATCCGTACAAGGCCATGTAATCCTTGGTCAGCGTCTCGATGATTTCGATTTCCTCCATCGAGAGCTGCTTCTTGAACTTGTCGACGTTGGCGGCGATGGGCGCGAAGCAGTTCGACGACCATAGCGCAGACAATTGCGATATCTGCTGCGCTTCGGGCGAGCGCGCGACGTCCAGCATTTGCGGCATGTAGGCAATGCCGAAGAAATTGCACACCTTCCGCAGCGTCTCTTCCTGGTTGGCGAGGAAGTCTTCGTAGCGTATGGTCAGTACGCGTTCCGGATAGCGCCCCACCAGCGGCAGCGCGACGCGATGCGCATCGGCCCAGGCCTGCGCATTCAGCAGCGTATCGAAATCGTGGATGATGGCGCGGTTCATCGACGCGACTTGCGCACGCGGGTCGCGCACCACATTGAGGAACAGCATGTCGGGGTAGAGCGACATCAGTTCGTCGGCGTAGTGGACGCTGTCGAGCGACTTGTCCATGACGACAGCGGCGCCGTTCCTCTCGCCCGCGCGCAGCAGCATCTCCCACACGATGCGATGCACACTGCGCGTTTCCTTGCGTATGGATTCGAAGATGTCGACCGGGTCGAATACCATGTCGGGCCATTTCACCATGCTGGCCGCCTGCAGGCCAACCACATCCACCACGAGGCGGAAGTAAGCCTTGTCATCCGACAGGTCGCCGTACAGCGGAACCAGCGGCATGAAGTCGACGATATGCAGTGGATAAGGCGAATAGAAGCGCGGATTGAAATTGAGCCGCAAGCGCAGTGCGTGGCTGCCGCACCGGCGCAACGGAATCATCAAAATCGGGCGCGGACGCAAACCTGCGGCGCCGGCCGCTTCCTTGTGTGCGAATGCATTCATTGAACCTTTCTCCTCCTGTGGCGATGCTTGATGACGACTGTTTGAGTTTGAATACGATTTTTTTGATGAAGATTGTTGTTGCAAGCCTGATTCAGCAGACGGGATGCGCTTCCGGCGCCTCCCGGAAATATTCGGAGAAGGCGCGGACAAAATTGTCCAGCTCGGAAGCGGGAAGGTTGTTGATGCCGCCGGCCGCCTTCCTGCCGCCGCCATTGGGAAAACGCGCGCACAAGGTGCCGGCGCTGTGCAAGGCAGGCTGGCCCGAACGCACGCTCACCACATAGCTTCCCTTCGCTGTTTCGGTCAGCACGGCGTACGAGCGCGTATCGCCGGACGCCGCCAGCTTGTTGGCGAACACGCCCGAAATGCGGCGCGCCCATGGTTCGGCGGGAAGGAGATACACCGCACCGCCGTCGAATTTCCAGGCCGGCGTCAGGCATTCCATGCGCGCTGCATCGCCGAGATAACCGCCGCACAGCATGCGATATTCCGGCGCTGTTTCAATGAATTCGAACGGATCGATAAAGCGGTGCAGCGATTGGTACAAAGTGCCGGGCGGTATGTGCAGGTCTTCGACGGATTCGCCGTAAGCGTTGTAGTTGAGCATCAGGCCCAGCTCTTCCAGCGCCCGCGTGGAGGACTCGCCCAGCCCCATGCCGCGCGCCAGCTTGTTCGCCACTGCCGTCAGGTTGTCGCCGAAGGCTGCGGCCACCGTCCATTCGCGAAAGCGCCCGCGCAGATGGCGATCGACCAGGATGCTGGTGCACGCCTCCGGCGACTCGTCCCAGAAAAATTGCAGGCGCGGATGCTTGAATGCACGCTCGGCCGTATGGTGATCGAAATAGGTCACGCGCGCACCGGCATCGAGCAGGTTGCGCAGCGCATCGGCGTTGGCGTCGAGCGACATGTCGAGCACCGTGACATCGATGCCTTGCCGGCACGGCACCTTGCGCAGCAAGTCGACATCGCGCTTGACGCCCGTCACCAGCACGGCGTCTTTCGGTGTGACGAGACGCAACTGGTGCAGCGCGCAGATACCGTCGGCATCGCCGTTGAAGACATCGTAGGCCAGCCCAGGGGGCGCAGGCAGGGTGTCGATTGAAGTATCGCTTGAAGTGTCGCTTGTCATGCCAGTTGCGGTGCGAGATGAGTGAACAATGCGCGGGTTGCATCTTCCAGCCGCAGCGCGCCGGTATCGATGGTCAGCGCAGGGCGAAGCGGCGGCTCGTAAGGTGACGATATGCCGGTGAACTCAGGAATCTTTCCGGCGCGCGCCTTCGCATACAGGCCTTTCGGATCACGCGCTTCGCAGACATCGATGGACGCACTGACGTAAACCTCGAAAAACCTGTCCTTGCCGATAATGTCGCCTGCCATGGCACGATCTTCACGAAAGGGCGAAATGAAAGATGTGACCACGATCAAACCCGCTTCATTCATCAGTCGCGCCACTTCTGCCGTGCGTCGGATGTTTTCCCGGCGGTCAGTTGCAGAAAAGCCGAGGTCGCTGTTCAGGTGATGACGAATGTTGTCGCCGTCCAGCACGAAGCAGGCCTTGCCATCCTCCAGCAGCAGCTTTTCCAGCTCGTAGGCAATGGTCGATTTGCCGGCGCCGCTCAAACCGGTGAGCCAGATGGTGGGCGGCTGGTGTCCGAGGCAAGCCTGGCGGGAATGCGCCGACACCTTTCCCGCATGCCAGAAAATGTTCGAGGCCACCGGCGCATGCCCTTCCCTGCCGTGGGCCGGAGCGAGAGCGTGGTCGCAGGCCTGGCCGTAAGCCGCTGACGGATGTGCAGTGACTGTCATGGTGTGCTTTCGTGTTGCGGGAAAACGATCAGAATTCTTCCCAGCCGGAATCGCTTCCAGTCGGCGCATTCACCACCCTGCGCGGCACCACAGCCGTGCGAGCCGCTTGCGGATTTTTCCTGGCGCCCAGTTGCGTCACGCTGGCTTTCGGCGCGGGCGCGATGGCAGGCCTGACGGCAGCCATGCCCAAGCGAGTGATGCTGTTCGCTTGCGCGGCATCCAGCTTGAATACGCTGACGACCTGCACCAGGCTGGTGGCCTGCTCGTTCATGGAGTCGGCTGCGGCAGCGGCCTCTTCCACCAGCGATGCGTTCTGCTGCGTGATTTCGTCCATCTGGCCGATGGCCTGATTGATCTGCTCGATACCCGCAGACTGCTCGTGACCGGCGGCCATGATCTCGCCCATGATGTCGGTAACGCGCTTGACGCTGCTCACCACCTCGTTCATGGTCGAACCGGCCTGTTCCACCAACGTATTGCCGGCGTTGACCTTTTCCACCGAATCGTCGATGAGCGCCTTGATTTCCTTGGCGGCCGTGGCCGAGCGCTGCGCGAGACTGCGCACTTCGGAGGCAACCACCGCGAAGCCACGGCCTTGTTCGCCGGCACGCGCCGCTTCCACTGCCGCGTTCAATGCGAGGATGTTGGTCTGGAAGGCAATACCGTCGATCACGCCGATGATGTCCACAATCTTCTGGGCCGAGGTATTGATGGCTGCCATCGTCTGCACTACCTGCGACACCACATCGCCGCCGCGCACTGCCACGTCGGATGCGGCTTCGGCAACGGTATTGGCCTGCCGCGCGTTGTCAGCGTTCTGCTTGACGGTGGCAGTCAGCTCCTCCATCGACGATGCGGTTTCCTCCAGCGAGCCGGCCTGCTGCTCGGTACGCGAAGAGAGGTCGAGGTTGCCCGAGGCGATCTGGCGCGAGGCGGTCGAAATCGCTTCCGTGCTGGAGTGCACCTGGCTGACGATATTGGCGAGGCTGTCGCGCATGGCTTTCATTGCATACAGCATGCTGGTGTGATCGCCGTTGCGCGTGGCAACTTGCACCGTGAGGTCGCCTGCCGCGATGCGATTGGCGATTTCAGCAGCGTACGACGGCTCGCCGCCGAGCTGCCGGGTCAGGCTGCGCGTAATCAGGAATGCGGCGATGGCGCTGGCAATCACGGCGAGCGTGCCGAACATCAAGATCAGCGAACGTGCGGCATGATAAGTCTGCTGCGCATCGGCGTAAGCCTGCTCGCTCAGCTTGTCTTCCAGGGCGTTCAATTCACGCAGCTCGTCCCACCATTTCTTCTGGATGGGACGGAATTCGAAGCGGAGCAGCTTGTAGGCTTCGTCGCCTTTCTTCTCGAGGATGAGATCGGCAGCCTTGCGGAAATAGGGTGTCGCCAGTTCTGCCTGCTCGCGTATCTGCTTCAGCAAGGCCTTTTCTTCCGGCTGCGTGCCATCAAGCCTGGAAAACATGTCGCCGAGTTTGGCATCCGCGTCCGCATATTTCTTTTCCTGCGCAGCGATCCGCTTTACTTCGATGCCGATCTCTTTTTCATCGGTCAGGAGAATGAGGTTACGCAACGCCAGCGCCCGTTCGGTAATAGTGAGGTCCATGGACGCAACGAGCTTGGTTTCGACATTGTTCACATTGATGACCTCGTTCATCTGGTCTTCTATGCGTGCCATGCGTTCGACGCTGAGCACTGTGACTACGGTGAGCAACGTAGCAACCAGCCCGAATCCGATTCCCAGCCGCGTGGCGACCTTGATGTTTGACAGCTTCATTTTTCCTCCGGTAACAAGCGCACCACGTACACAACGAGCACACGACACGCACACTATTCGCGTGCGCTTCCATAGCGTCAATCTAGATGGGCTCTGGGCGGCAGGAAACCTGTCAACCTTGACAGGCTTGGCGTACCGGCAGGACAACAGCGTGCGCTAAAGCCACCGGAGAAAGGAGATGAGGGAGTGAATTGGGGCTGCGCCGCAGTACAAAAAATATCGACGCGGAGATTTATCCGGCAGCGTTGGCGCAGATCGAACAGTTTCCTGTCGTATGTTGGGCCGTGGCGGACTGCATGGCGCGGCGTTGGACCGGGCATCGTTGGCATTGGCGCCGCAACGCCGCCCGTTTTTTCTTACGTTTCAAAGACTTGGATGAGGAGGCCGGACATGGACGAGGCGCTGGCACACTCCCTGCTGTATGTCGATCGAGTGCAACACAACGCTCACCACCGAAACCCGAATCGATATCCACTTTAGGAGAACCACCATGAAGACCCTGACCATCAAAGACCTGTCCCTCGCCGCCGACCTCGACACCT
>DASVLM010000498.1:0-1507 GCA_036384875.1 Noviherbaspirillum sp. | reverse complement strand
GGAAGGCGAGGAAGGCAGGACGGAACTGGTTGCGCTGCTCGACCAGCTGAACGCCTACATGGCCCTCGTCGCGCCTGCACTGCCTGCGGGTCCGGTCAAGGAGGAGTGGAAGCGCGACATCGCCGCTCTGTCGAAAACCATCGTCGATCGTTTCTATGATCCGGCCAGCGGCCGTTTTTTCGGAACGCGCGGCAATCCGGACAGCGAAACGCCACGCGGAAGGCATAACGACTTCGGCCATTCGGTCAAGGCATTCTGGATGCTTTACCTTGGCGCACAGATGAATGGCGACGAGAAGCTGCGCGCTTTTGCACGCGACGGCATGCGGCGCATCGTCGACACTGCCTACCTTCCGGCCACCGGCTCCTGGGGTTCGCGCATGAAACCGGGCGGCGAAGTCGATGCAGGCAAGGAATGGTGGATTTACGCCGAACTCGACCAGGCCTTGTCCACGCTGGCCGTGGAAGAAGGCGATTCCCCGGAGCGCCTTGAGCATACCTGGCGATTCTGGCTCGATCACATGGTCGACAAGCGCGGCGGTGAAGTCTGGGGCTGGGTTGCGCCGGACGGCAGCGTCCCTGCGGGGGCAATCAAACAGCACCAGTGGAAGAACGGCTTTCATTCCATGGAGCACGCGGTAGTCAGCTATCTGGCAGCCCAGGCGTTGAACGGCAAACCCGCCCGCCTCTATTACGCCTTCGAAAACGGCATGCCTGAATTGACGCCGTCCGCCTACACGATGCACGGCAAGGCGAGAAAGACCTCCACCAGGACGGAAGGTGACGTGAAGGTGGTCGAAATCGAATTCGACCTTCCGCACTCAAAACAGGTCATGCACTGACAGGTGCAACCGGCGCCACCACGCTATTGAGCCAGCGCCGGCTCCGCACCCGGCTGCGGAAGATGCCGAGCTTCAGCACTTCTTCGCACATCATGACCGCCACCACGGCCGGCAATGGCGCTTTCAACCACAGCGCCGTTGCCGCCACGAGCGGCACATTGACCAGCCACATCGAACACAGGTCGACCGCCATCAACCATTTGACGTCATTGCCGCTGCGCAGGATGCCCATGCTGACCATCATGTTGTGAATCCGGGCGCCGATGAACAGCAGCATGACGGCCAGGCTGTCGAGTGCGATGTCATGCAGCTGCGGATCGATCACGCCGCCCAACCAGCCTAGCTGGCGCGCCAGCTCAACGAGGATCGCGCCGGCGATTCCTGCCGCCAGGCCCACCCTGGGAATGGCTTGCCGCAACCGCTCGGCAGTCAGATACGCCAGGTCGAATTCCTTGCGTCCGAGCGCGTGGCCGAGCAGGATGCCTGTCGCCGAACCGCAGCCGGTAAAGATGCTGACCAGGATGCCTTCCACCGGTGTGACGAGATTCAAAGCCGCCAATGGCACCTTGCCCATGCGGCTGACGATCAATCCCGCTGCAAACAAGCCGCCCGCCCAGCAGAGTTCCTTCACGATCAGAGGCAAGGTGGTTCTGACGAGGAGCGCGG
>DASVLM010000497.1:0-2906 GCA_036384875.1 Noviherbaspirillum sp. | reverse complement strand
GGAAGGAGCTGGAAGCGCTGGCAGCGCGTGTCGAGGTCAGTGCCCTGCTCGAAGGGCTGAAAGCCCTGAATGAACGGCGTGCCATTGCTGACCATCCGCTCTCCGCGCGGCTGTTCATCGAAGACATGCTGCTCACCTACGCCGGGCTGTTCGGGCATTGAGCTAGTTGTCATACACGAACGTGAAGGAAATGCATGACTGACAATGCCGTGATTCCAGCGTCTGCCGCCGCCGGTAGCGGCGGTGTCGCCCGTCCCTCGGTCCTGTCGCTGCCGATCAGGGAAAAGGCGGCGCTCTATGCAGCCTACATGCCTTTCCTTGCGAATGGCGGCATCTTCGTCCCGACCAACAAGCCGTACAAGATCGGCGACGAAATCTATCTCATCCTCACCCTGATGGATGACCCGACCAAGTACCCGATCGCCGGCAAGGTGGCCTGGATCACGCCGGCGGGTTCCAACAACAACAAGGCGCAAGGCATCGGTGTGCATTTCTCTGCCGATGAAAGCGGCCAGCGCGTCAAGCAGCGCATCGAGGAACTGCTCGGTGCGGCGTTGCGGTCGTCGCGCGCTACTCATACCCTCTGAATCTGATTGCATGTCCTCGACTTCCCTCTCTCATCGCATTGCCCGTTTCGAAGATCTTCCTGCCATCGTCGACATCTACAACAGCACCGTTCCCTCGCGCGAGGTGACGGCGGATACCGAACCGATTTCCGTGGAATCGCGCCACGCATGGTTCGCCGAACATACGCCAGAGCGTCGCCCGCTGTGGGTTGCTGAAGAGGATGGCCGCATCCTTGGCTGGCTGTCGTATTCGAATTTCTATGGCCGGCCGGCTTATGCCGGGACGGCTGAGCTGTCGATCTATATCCACGAATCGGCAAGGCGCAAGGGCCTCGGGCATTATTTCCTCGAGCATGCGATTGCACACGCACCGAAGCTCGGCGTGCATACGCTGCTGGGTTTCATCTTCGGACATAACGAACCCAGCCTGCGACTGTTCGACAAGTTCGGTTTCGAGCGCTGGGCCTTCATGCCGCGCGTAGCCACGCTCGACGGCATCGAACGCGACCTGGTGATTCTGGGCAAGCGGGTCGCCTAGCCATCCAGCCGGGCAATGGGCGGCGCGAACGCGTAAAATTCGCAGCATGTATATCGATTCCCATTGCCACATCGACTTCCCGGAACTGTCGGCCCGTCTTCCCGAAATCCTCGCGAAAATGGCCGACAACCAGGTCAGCCACGCGCTCTGCGTGTCGGTCGACTTGCCGGATTTTCCCCGCGTGCTGAAACTGGCCGAGGAGCATGACAATGTCTATGCTTCCGTCGGCGTCCATCCGGATTACGAAGAGACGCCCGAACCCACTGTCGACGACCTCATCCGGCTTTCACATCATCCAAAGGTGGTTGCAATAGGCGAGACCGGGCTCGACTATTACCGTCTCGAAGGCGACCTGGAGTGGCAGCGCGAACGTTTCCGCACGCATATCCGCGCCTCGCGCGCGACCGGCAAACCGCTGATCATCCATACGCGTTCGGCATCCGAAGACACGATCCGCCTCATGCGCGAAGAAGGTGCGGGCACGGATGCCGGCGGTGTCGGCGGAGTGATGCATTGCTTCACTGAATCGCTGGAAGTGGCGCGCGCGGCGATGGAGATGGGCTTCTACATTTCCTTCTCCGGCATCGTGACGTTCAAGAATGCCAGGGAGTTGCAAGCGGTGGCACGTGAAGTGCCGCTGGAACGCATGCTGATCGAAACCGATTCGCCGTATCTGGCGCCGGTTCCGCATCGAGGAAAAATGAACGAGCCGGGGTTTGTGAAGCACGTGGCCGAATTTCTCGCGACGCTGAAAGGCGTGCCGCTGGAAGAGCTGGCCGAGCGCACCACCGGCAATTTCTTCGACCTGTTCAAGATCGTGCGATGAACGCATCCATTCACAAACGCAGGGCCGTCCTGCTGGCCGTTGCGGCGGCCGTGCTGTTTCCCGGCTGGAGCGTGGCCGGTGCATACGACGATTTCTTCAAGGCTGTGAAGATGGACGATGCGCAATCCATCAAAGCGCTGCTGGCGCGCGGCCTCGATCCGAACATCGTCGAACCGAAGTTCGGCCATACCGGCATGATCCTGGCGCTGCATGAAGGATCGATGGACGTATTCAATGTGCTGCTCAACGCGCCCGGAATCGATATCGACGCCAGGGCGTTCAACGGCGACACCGCGCTGATGGTCGCTTGCTACAAAGGGAACAAGGCAGCTGTCGAAGCCTTGGTTGCGAAGGGCGCGGAAATCAACCGGACCGGCTGGACGCCGCTGCATTACGCGGCGGCGTCGGGCAGCAACGAGATCGTGCAGATGTTGCTCGACAAGTCAGCCTATATCGATGCGGAATCACCCAACAAGACCACGCCCTTGATGATGGCGGCACGTGCCGGCCATATCATGACGGTCAAGCTGCTGCTGGACGAAGGTGCGGATGCGACGCTGAAAAACGATCTCGGAATGACCGCGATCGATTTCGCGGCAAAGCATGACCATACCGATATCGCGGAAGGTCTCGCCTATCGATTGAAGCGCGCAGGGAAGAAATGATTTGACCCGCGCCGATTCAGGACGGCGCTTGGGTATTCGGGCGGGAACCAATAAGCAAAGAGCCTGGAGGTTCACTTCACCCCAGGCTCTTTATATTCGACGACTCAGCCTTCTTTTTTCTTCAGGCAGTCGCTCATGAATTTCTTGCGCTCGTCGCCTTTCATGCCTTTGGCATCAGCGTTGCAGGACTTCATTTTCTCCTGCTGTGCTTTCTGCGGACTGGGCGCTTCGGCTTTCTTGCTCAGGCATTCCTTCATGAAGGCCTTGCGCTCATCGCCTTTCTTGCCGCTCGCTTCCTTGTTGCAGGTGGT
>DASVLM010000496.1:0-2528 GCA_036384875.1 Noviherbaspirillum sp. | reverse complement strand
TTTCCGGGAAATACGTCATGCTATATTCTTGAAGCAATAGCAATCGACGTCCATCGCGCGGAGGAAACATGCCAGTCATCGTCATCGCCAATCCCAAGGGTGGCGTCGGCAAGAGCACACTTGCCACCAACCTGGCGGGATATTTTGCCAAGCAGGGCCACAAGGTCATGCTGGGCGATGCGGACGTCCAGCAGTCTTCGCGCGCCTGGCTGGACCTGCGGCCGGGTAGCTTGCCTTCCATCGCGTCATGGGAAATCGGTGAAGACCATATCGCCAAACCGCCCAAGGGCACGACCCATCTTGTGCTCGATACCCCGGCCGGCCTGCACGGCGGACGCCTGAAGGAAGTGCTGCGCATTGCGGACAAGGTCATCGTGCCGCTGCAGCCGTCGATGTTCGATATCCTGGCGACTCAGGAATTTCTCAGGAAGCTCAAGTCGCGGGATGGTGATTACAAGGTCGGCGTGGTCGGCATGCGCGTCAACATCCGCACCCGCGCCGCGGACCAGCTCGCTCACTATGCGGGAACGCTGGAGTTGCCGGTCCTCGGTTACCTGCGCGATACCCAGAACTATGTGCAGCTGGCGGCACATGGCGCCACGCTGTGGGACGTAGCACCGTCTCGGGTGGAAAAGGATATGGAGCAGTGGGTCGAACTGGTGAAGTGGGTCGACGCGTAAGAGGCAGTCGCGCCGGTTCTTTCAGCGCTTCGCGCGCAGGGCATCGAGCTGCTTGCAGAGGTGCGCGGCGCCATCCATGATGCGTGGTCCGGAGCGGTTGAGCAGGTTCCCGTCCACCAGCAAGAGGTTGCCGCGCTCGACAGCCTTCATCTTCGGAAAGCGTTTCCACTCGGCCAACGGATCGTCGTTTTCGCCAATGCTGGCGACCAGCACGTCCGGGTCAGCCTTCAGCACTGCTTCTACCGACACCGCAGGCGCAATCTGTGGCAGTCCGCCGAAGATGTTTTCGGCACCGCACAGCCGCAGCACGGATGACGGTGTTGCGGCATCGTTCAGGGTCATCAGGGGCTTGCGCCAAACTTGGTAGAACACGCGCAGCTTGGGACGGTTGCCGTACTGCGATTCAAGCTGTTTCCATTTCGCACGAAAATCCTTCGCGGCTGCGACGCCCGTCGCGTCCGTCCCCGCCAGGTGCGCCAATCTTTCGAGCGACGACGCAATCGTACCGAAGTCGTGCGGCTCGCTCTTGAAAAGCGGGATGCCGAGCGATTCGAATTTCGCGATCTGTGCGCCGGCATTGCCATTGTTCCAGCCGACGATCAAGTCAGGCTTCAATTGCAGGATGCGCTCGAGGTCGAGCGAGACGCCGCTGCCGACCGAGGGGAGTTTCTTTGTTTCGGGAGGGTAGTCGCTGTATTCCGTGACACCGACGACATAGGCGCCGGCCCCTGCGGCGAACAGTAACTCGGTGGTGTGCGGAGCGAGGCTGACGATGCGCCGTGCCGGCTGGCGCAGTGTTACAGGGCGCCGGGTATCGTCGATGACGGAGACCGTCGCGTTCGCCACGATGGCCGCGCACATCAATGCGGCGGCACAGGCGAAGCGATGCGACGGTCGCAAGGGATTCAGATTTCGAGGTTGTCGATCAGGCGCGTATTGCCGAGCTTGGCGGCAGCCAGCACCACGAGCGGTTCGCCGGTGGCGATGTCGCCCGCCGCCGGCGGCTGCAAGTCGACGCGCTTGCGAATCGACACATAGTCTGGCTTCCAGCCGCGACCGGCCAGCTTGGCCATCGCCTGGCGCTCGAGTTCGAACACGTCGAGATGGCCGGCGCGCACTTCCTCGGCCACTTCATTCAACAGCTTGTAGAGCTGCGGCGCTTCTGCACGCTCTTCGGTCGACAGATAGCCGTTGCGCGAGGACAGCGCGAGACCGTCGTCGGCGCGCCAGGTTTCGGCGGCGATGATTTCGGTCGGCAGCGCGAACTGCTTGGCCATCTGGCGCACGATCATCAACTGCTGGTAATCCTTCTTGCCAAACACCGCCACGCGTGGCTGCACGCAGGAGAACAGCTTCAGCACGACGGTAGTCACGCCGGTGAAAAAGCCGGGGCGGAACTCGCCTTCGAGAATGTTGCCGAGCACGTCCGGCGGACGCACGCGGTATTCCTGCGGCTCCGGATACAAATCTTTCTCGGTCGGCGCGAACAGCACGTAGACGCCTTCCTTCTCCAGCTTCTCGACGTCGGCCTGGAAAGTGCGCGGATACTTGTCGAAGTCCTCGTTCGGGCCGAACTGCAGGCGGTTGACGAAGATCGAGGCGACGACCGGATCGCCATGCTTGCGCGCCAGGCGCATCAGCGACAGGTGGCCTTCATGCAGGTTGCCCATGGTCGGCACGAAGGCGGTGCGCAGTTGTCCGCGCAGCTGGTCGCGCAACTCTTCGATGGAGGAAATGATTTTCATGGTTCGGCAGCGAAAAAGCGGGAAAGATTGACGCTCAGCTCGGAGAATACGCAAGCCGTACGTAAATGGGGGCGAAGGCTTCCGCCTGCGTGATCTCGATCAG
>DASVLM010000495.1:0-9621 GCA_036384875.1 Noviherbaspirillum sp. | reverse complement strand
GGCGAAGGCAAGTTCAAGCCGGGCGGCAAGGCTGGCGCAATCGGTTATCTCGTCGGCGAGAAGCACAAGGGTCTCGCCAACATGTTCCACATGATGAACGAGGCGCGCATCGGCGTCGGCCTCGGCGCAGTGATGCTGGGCTACACCGGCTACCTGCACGCGCTGGAATATGCGCGCGAGCGACCGCAGGGACGGCATCCGCTGGCGAAGGACCCGGCACAGCCGCAGGTCTCGATCATCGAGCATGCCGACGTGCGCCGCATGCTGCTCGCACAGAAGGCCTACGTTGAAGGCGGGCTCGCGCTGAACCTGTATTGCGCGCGGCTGGTCGATGAAGAGCGTACCGTCACCGATGATGAGGCACGCCGCCAGGCCACGCTGCTGCTCGACATCCTGACACCGATCGCCAAGTCGTGGCCGTCGCAATGGTGTCTCGAGGCAAACAGCCTGGCGATCCAGGTGCATGGTGGTTACGGCTATACGCGCGAGTACAACGTCGAACAGTTCTACCGCGACAATCGCCTGAATCCGATTCACGAAGGCACGCATGGCATACAAGGGCTCGACCTGCTTGGCCGCAAGGTCACGATGCAGGATGGCGCTGCCTTCAAGCTGCTCGGCAGGGAAGTGCAGAAAACCATCGGCGAGGCGCTCGAAGTGCCGGAGCTGGCGGCTTTCGGCAAGCAACTCGGCGCGGCGCTGCAACGCATCGAGCAGGTGACGCGCGCCTTGTATGCGGCAGGCGACACGAACAAGACACTGGCCAACGCCTCGGTGTACCTGGAAGCATTCGGCCATGCCGTTGTTGCGTGGATCTGGCTTGAACAGGCGCTGGCTGCTGCCGGCAAATCCGGGCATGATGCCGACTTCTATCGCGGCAAGCTGCAGGCATGCGCCTATTTCTTCAAATGGGAACTGCCGAAGATCCAGCCGCAACTCGAACTGCTGGAAAGCATCGACACCACCACGCTCGACATGCAGGACGCGTGGTTCTGAAGCATCACAACAAGACAAGGAGACGACATGCGTACGACGAAGGAATTGTTTGATCTGACCGGCCGCACCGCGCTGGTGACCGGCGGCTCGCGCGGCCTCGGCCTGCAAATCGCCGAGTCGCTCGGCGAAATGGGAGCGAAGGTCGTATTGTCCTCGCGCAAGCAGGAAGACCTCGACGAAGCCGTGGCGCACTTGAAAACGCGCGGCATCGAGGCAAGCGCAATTGCAGCCGACCTTTCAAAGGAAGCTGCGATCGAGCCGCTGGTGGACGAGGCAATGAAGCGTCTCGGCCGCATCGACATCCTCGTCAACAACGCCGGCGCAACCTGGGGCGCACCGGCCGAGGACTATCCGCTAGAAGCCTGGGACAAGGTAATGAACCTGAACGTGCGCAGCATCTTCCTGTTGTCGCAGGCGGTCGGCAAGCGTTCGATGATTCCGCGCGAGTACGGCAAGATCATCAATGTCGCATCGATCGCCGGCCTCTCCGGCAACGGGCCGAATTCCATGCAGACGATCGCGTATAACACCTCGAAGGCGGCGGTGATCAACTTTACCCGCACGCTGGCAGGCGAGTGGGGCAAGTACGGCATTACCGTCAATGCGATCGCTCCCGGCTTCTTCCCCTCCAAGATGACCAAAGGGATTCTGGAACAGAGGGGTGCCGACAACCTGGCCAGTCGCGCGCCGCTTTTGCGCATCGGCGACGACGAAGACCTCAAGGGCATCGCAGCGCTGTTCGCATCCGATGCATCGAAGCACATCACCGGCCAGGTGATGGCGGTCGACGGCGGCGTCTCGGCGGTGCACTGATGGAACTTGGCAAGCCGCAACCGTTCCCGGCCGAAATTCCGTTTTTGCACGATCTCGGCGTCGAATTTCTTGGCATGGGAAACGGCGAAGCGCAGGTCGCGCTCAATCTTGAAACGCGCCACATGAACAGCTGGGAAGTGACGCACGGCGGCATTACCATGACGCTGCTCGATGTGGTGATGTCCATGGCAGGCCGTTCGCTGGACCCGGATGCGCGCGGCGGCGTGACCGTCGAAATGAAGACCAGTTTCCTGCAACCCGGCGGCAAGCCGGGCGGACGCATTGTTGCCAAGGGCAAGGCTTTCCACCGTTCCACCACCATGTGCTTCTGCGAGGGCGAGGTATGGAACGGCGACAAGCTGGTCGCCAAGGCAATGGGGACGTTCAAGTACATCAAGCGGCTCGATGTGGCAAAGAAGCTGGACCACGAATAGGAATCGAGGAAAACACATGACTACCTACAAACGCCTTGTTCTCGCGTCCCGCCCGAAAGGCGAGGTCGCCACCGATAATTTCCGTCTCGAAGAAGTGCCGGTGCCGGCACTGAAGGACGGCGAAGTCCTGATCCGCAATCACTATCTTTCGCTCGATCCCTACATGCGCATGCGCATGGAAGACGTGAAGAGCTACGCTGCGCCGCAAGCCATCGGCGAAACGATGGTCGGCGGCACCGTCGGCGAAGTCGTGGAGTCGAAGAATCCGAAATATGCGGTCGGCGACAAGGTGCAGGGCATGCTCGGCTGGTCCGAAATGGGTGTGTCGGACGGCGTGATGCTGCGCAAGCTCGATACGACGCATATTCCGCTCTCCGCCTATCTTGGCGCGGTCGGCATGCCGGGCATGACAGCGTGGTACGGCCTGACTCAGATCATCCAGCCGAAGGAGGGCGAGACCATCGTCGTCTCGGCCGCGAGCGGCGCGGTCGGCAGCGTGGTCGGGCAGCTCGCGAAGCTGCGCGGCTGCCGTGCCGTCGGTATTGCGGGCGGTAAGGAAAAGTGCGACTACGTGGTCAACGAGCTGGGCTTCGATGCATGCATCGACTACAAGGCCGGCAACCTTGAGGCGGAACTGGCGAAGGCCACGCCGAACGGTATCGATGGCGTGTTCGAGAATGTCGGCGGCGAAGTGTTCGATGCCTGCCTGGCGCGCATGAATCCGTTCGGCCGCATCGCACTTTGCGGCTTGATCGCCGGCTATGACGGCCAGCCCATGCCGATAAAGAATACGCGCGTCCTGCTGACGATGCGCCTGAGCATGCGCGGCTTCATCGTCTCGGAGCACATGGACTTGTGGCCGCAGGGCTTGAAAGAACTCGGCATGCTGGTTGCCGGCGGCAAGCTCAAGTTCCGCGAATCGATCGCACAGGGACTGGAATCCGCTCCGGAGGCTTTCATCGGCCTGCTCAAGGGGCGCAATTTCGGCAAGCAACTCGTCAAGCTGATCTGAAGCGGAGGGGGCATGTCAGACATCATCCTGCACCATTATCCGAATTCGCCGTTTTCGGAAAAGATTCGCCTGATCCTCGGCTACAAGAAGCTGGCGTGGAAATCGATCATCATCCCGGTGATCATGCCCAAGCCCAACGTGATTGCATTGACGGGCGGATATCGACGCACACCGATCATGCAGATCGGCGCGGACATCTATTGCGACACCGCGCTGATGGCCGACGTGCTGGAGCGCATTGCGCCGACGCCGACGGTGTATCCCAAGGCGACGGAAGGCTTGGCGCGGACACTGGCGCAGTGGGCCGATTCCAACCTGTTCTGGACCATGATCACCCATCGTTTCCAGCCTGCCGGCGTGCAGAGCGCATTGGGTGGCATGACGGCGGAACAGATCAAGGCCTTCACGGCAGATCGCGCGGCTTTTCGCGCCAACGTGCCGCGCATGCCGCTGCCGGAAGCGACGGGTACGCTGAAAGAATACTTCCGCAGGCTTGAAGACATGTTCTCCGGCGGGAATGTCTTCCTGCTTGGTGATGCGCCGAGCATCGCAGATTTCTCGGTGTACCACTCGGTCTGGTTCCTGCAGGGAGCGCCTGCGGTGGCCGACGTGCTGGATGTGGCGCCTCGATTGAAAGAATGGGCCACGCGCATGGCGGCATTCGGCCATGGCAGCTTCGACAAGATGAGCGCGGAGGCTGCACTGGAAGTGGCGCGCAGCAGTAAAGCGGCGAGCACCGAAGGACAGCCGTTCGTCGACTACCACGGCGTGGCGCTCGGCGAGCGTGTTGCCGTCATGCCGAGCGACTATGGAATGGACCCGGTCGAAGGCGAGCTTGTCATCTCGACCGACAATGAATTTGCGGTTCGCCGCAACGATCCGCTGGCCGGCACTGTGGTCGTGCATTTCCCGCGCGTCGACTTCCAGTTGAAAAAAGCCTGACCACAAAACAATACCCCAGGAGACAACATGAAAAAATTTGAAGGCAGGGTCGCCGTCATCACCGGCGGTGCGAGTGGTTTCGGTCGAGAATTCGCCAACATCGGCGCGAAGCTCGGCATGAAACTGGTGCTGGCCGATGTGCAGCAGGATGCGCTCGACAAGGCTGTCGAGGAACTCACGGCGCAGGGTGCGCAGGCCATCGGTTTGCGTTGCGATGTGCGCAAAGCCGAGCAGGTGCAGGCGCTCGCGGATGCGACCATGGAAAAATTCGGTGCGGTGCACCTTGTCTTCAACAATGCAGGCGTCGGCTCTGGCGGGCTCGTGTGGGAAAACTCCATCGCGGATTGGGAATGGGTGCTGGGCGTGAACCTGTGGGGCGTGATCCATGGCGTGCGCACCTTCACGCCGCTGATGCTGGAATGCGCGAAGAAGGAAGCTGGCTACGAGGGGCATATCGTCAACACCGCGTCGATGGCCGGCATGCTGAATGCGCCCAACATGGGTATCTACAACGTCTCCAAGCACGCCGTCGTGTCCCTGACGGAGACGCTGTTCCAAGACCTGCACCTGGTCAAGGCGCCGATCGGCTCCTCGGTGTTGTGCCCGTATTTCGTGCCGACGGGCATCAGCCAGTCGCAACGCAATCGTCCGGACGAGTTGAAGGATGACAGCGCGCCCACCACCAGCCAGCTCGTGGCGCAGGCCGTGTCGGAAAAGGCCGTCTCTTCCGGCAAGGTCACCGCCGCCGATGTCGCGCAGCGCACCTTCGATGCGATCCGCGACAACCAGTTCTACGTGTTCTCGCATCCGCATGCGCTGGGCAATGTGCAGACCCGCATGGAAGACATCATGCTGCTGCGGAACCCGAGCGATCCATACGCATCGGCACCGCAAGTGTGGGAGATGCTGCGTTCCAAGATGAATATCCAGTAAGCGGCCATGGACGCGCCCATCACAGCAGGACAGTACGCAGCTCTGTCCAACGGCATCCGCCTGCACTATGCCAGTGCAGGCGAAAAAGGCAAGCCGCTGCTGCTCTTCGTGCACGGCTTTCCGGAGTTCTGGTACGAGTGGGAAGCGCAGCTGAAGGAGTTCGGCCACGATTACTTCGCGGTGGCGCCGGACCTGCGCGGCTTCAATTTGTCCGACATGCCGGCGGATGTGTCGGCTTATAAAGCAAAGCATATCGTCGAGGACTTGCGCCTGCTGGCTGCTCATCTCGGGTATGAGAAGTTCGTGATGGTGGCGCATGACTGGGGCGGGGCGGTGGCGTGGAACTTCGCGATTGCATTGCCGCAGTTGCTGCACAAGCTCATCATCGTCAACGCGCCGCATCCGTATCTCTTCATGAAAGCACTGGCAACCGATCCTGCCCAGCAGGCGGCCAGCGAATACATGAATTGGTTGCGCGCCGAAGGCTCGGAGCAGGCACTGGCGAAAGACAACTTCGCCAAACTGGAAAGCCTGCTCAACGGCATGGGGCAATCGCCGACGCCGTGGTTCACGGACGAGGTGCGCACGCAATATCATGCCTGCTGGTCGCGCGGTTTGACGGGCGGCGTGAACTATTACCGGGCGTCGCCGTTGCATCCGCCAACCGAAACCCACCAGGGACCGCTGAAGCTGCAGCTCAACCCGGAGGACTTTCGCGTCAAGGTACCGACGCGCGTGATCTGGGGCGAGAGCGACATCGCGCTGCCGAAGTCGCTATCCGTCGGGCTGGAAGACTTCATCGACGATTTCCGTATCGAGCGCATTCCGGAAGGCTCGCACTGGGTGATCCATGAGCAGCCGGCACGGGTGAACAGGCTGATCCGCGCCTTCCTGGAGTGATTCGTTCATAATGACCCGTTGCTCGTCACATTGAACTATCCATGGCACGCGAAGATTTTTCTTTCTTTCATCCGTTGCGAGTCCGCTGGGCCGAAGTCGACATGCAAGGCATTGTCTTCAACGGCCATTACCTTACCTATTTCGATGTTGCCTTCACCGAGTATTGGCGTGCCACCGGCTTGCCAAGCGTGCTGCAGCAAGCGAAGGACGGCCGCGAGCTGTTTGCGCGCAAGGCGGGCATTGAGTACCAGGCGCCTGCGCGTTTCGACGACGTGCTCGACATCGGCGTACGCTGCGCCGGCTTTGGGCGCTCGTCTGTCCGTTTCGTGATCGAGATCCATCGCGGCGACGAGCACTTGATTTCAGGTGAACTCGTCTACGTCTACGCCGACACTTCAGTGCGCAAGGGTGTGCCGTTCCCGGAGGATTGGCGGGCCGTACTTACGCGTTTCGAAAAGCACGCGCCGGAGGCTGCATGAGCCTGCGTCTCGTTCTGGGTGATTGGGATGCCTGCAAATCGGATGCACGGGACATTCGCTACGAAGTCTTCGTGATCGAACAGAACGTGCCTGTCGAGTCGGAGTGGGATGACATGGACGCGGTATGCCTGCACGCCGTCGCCTACGACGCCGGCGGCAAGGCGGTCGCGACCGGGCGGCTGCTGCCGGACGGCCATATCGGACGCATGGCGGTACGCAGGGATGCACGCGGCAGCGGCATCGGCGGCACCATTCTCGCCGCCCTCATGGAGGAAGCGCGCAAGCGCGGCGACCGCGCCGTCATGCTGAATGCGCAGACGCAGGCCGAGCCTTTCTACCAACGCTTCGGGTTTTGCCGCGAAGGCGAGGAATTCATGGAAGCCGGCATTGCGCACATCGCAATGCGGCACGAATTCTGATTACCTGACGACGCGTTCCCGCAGCACGGCATTGTCGCCGGCGCAAAGCTGCACCACCGTCGATGCGCGAGTGCCGTATTCCGGCGACTCGATGCAGACCGCGGAAAGCAGGCGCTCCCATTCCATGCTCACACCGGTCTGCGGCAAGCGACAGTCGGATGCGCGCGTGGTATCGGTGAGCATTTCGAAGTACGCTTCTTCCGGCGCACCCTGGCACAGCAGGCTGGCGAATTGCGCCTTGGTGCGCACGACCTTCGGCCACGGTGCATCGAGCAGGGCATTGGAGAGCCCGTAGATGCCTGGCGCAAGAGGTTTGCCGTTGCGCGGATCGCTGTCGCCCCTGTTGGAATACCAGACAAGGCTGGAACGGTCGCCCACGATCAGGTTGAAACCGTTGTAGTGCTGTGCATTACCGGCAATCGCATCGACATAGTCCTGCGGCGATGCATCGCTACTCAGGAAGTTCGATACCAGCAGGCCGCGCGAAGGGGCGTCTTCGCGTTTCTCCGAAGGTGCGCGGATGTTGGTGATGGCGGCAAACCGGCCGCCTCGCGTGATGCCGATCCAGGTGCCGCCGCCTTGCAAGTCGCGGCCTGCGTAGACGGCGGGGTGATCGTCCCACCAGTTCGCCGGGGCGCTGGGTCGGGCATAAAACTCATCGCGGTTGCCCGCTGCCAGCAATGGCATACCCGGAACGACCTGCCAGGCAAAAACAATCAAGCACATGTAGAGACATCCAAAAAGTGTTCCGTGTTGCGCTGGCCATCGATCAGCCCGGCCAGTCCTGCCTGCGCGACTGCGCGCTCAAGTATCGCCTCGAAATTCTCCGGCACGGCTTCGTAGACTTCCATCCAGGTCTGCCGGCCGTCCTTTTCCTCAGGGCGCCGCTTGAGTCCGCTGACGATACCATATTCGCCGGAAAGAGACTTTTGCATGGCCAGGGCGCGTTCGCGCAGAGCCTCGACATGTTCGCTGCGCACGCGGTAGTAGATGTACAAGTCCATTGTGCTCAGGCGGCTGCGTCAGGAAGGGCGTAGGGCAGGTCGAGGAAGCGCAATGCAGGACCGCCGGCTGCACCGAGATGCACTGTGCCATCGTCCAGCGCTGCCAGCTTGATCTCCACCAGGCAGTCGATGCCGCCTGCGGGATTGCGCTCGGCATTGACGATCATGCCGCAGGGCTGGTCCGGATCGGCGCCCGAAAAGACTTCTGCGCCGGCCTGCGCATCCGGCGCATCGACGTTTGCCAGCACCATGCGGCGCTTTAGCTTGCCGAGGTATTGCGAACGCGCGACGATTTCCTGGCCGGGATAGCAACCCTTCTTGAAGTTCACGCCGCCGACCAGTTCGAAATTCACCATTTGCGGCACGAACTGCTCTTGCGTCGTCTGGACGATCTGCGGAATGCCCGCGCGGATGTCGGCCAGTCGCCACGTTGCAGGCGCGACCGGGGTGAGTGCGGCAACGAGCCCGGGCCATGCCGCTTCCGCAATTTCGCGCGGAGCGATCCATTGATAGCGCGGCGCACCGAAGGCATCCGCCACGCGGATCAGGGTGCCGGCATCGGTGTCCACCTTGGCATGGGGTTGAGTGGGCAACTGCGGGAAATGGCTTTTCATCACCTCACCGGCTTGCGCTCCGCCGATGCCGAGAATCACATGGGACTCTGCCATGTCGGCCAGCTTAACCTTGGCGCGCAGGATGAACATTTGCAGGCGCTTCTGCACCGCAGGCTGGATCTGCCGCGGCAGTTCAAGCAGGATGCCATCGGCGGATTTCCACATCAGGAAGGTGGCGAGCAGCCGGCCCTTGGGCGAGCAATAGCCGGCAAGGCGTGTTTCCCCAAGGCCGAGGTGCTCCACGTCGTTAGTCAGCTGGTTGTGCAGGAAGACGGCGGCTTCCTCTCCGCTTGCCTGGATCAGGCCCAGGCCGCTCAGGGGGGAGACGAAGCCGTCCTCGATCTTGCCGTTGCCGGCGGGGAAACCGATTACCTCTTGCGATTGTTCATCTACCTGGGCGCCATGGCGTGTCAGGAATTGCAACCATGCGTTCAACATTTCTGTCCTACCTCTCGTAAACTTCGTGGTGTTTTATGATGTCGCCTCGATTATAGTGAGGTCCCGAAAATCGCGTCGGAAGCCTCACCGCCACAGGTCATCACGTTTTCAACCAAGGTATTGTTTTGATTAAGAAATTTCTCGTATTTGCTGTAGTCGCCTCGCTGCTTGCTGCCGCCGGAATGACCTTCTGGTCGCGCCTGCCCATCATCGGGGCCGACCAGCAACCCATCGAATTCGAGGTCAAGCCGGGCAGCGGCGTGCGTGGCAGCACCCAGCAGATCGCGGCGGCGGGCGTGCCGGTGAATCCCACGCTGCTGGCGCTCCTTGCCCGCATCACCGGCAAGAGTTCGCGCTTGAAAGCCGGCAATTATGAACTGAAGCCGGGCACCACGCCGCTGGCGCTGATCGGCCAGCTCGTGCGCGGTGAATTTGCCCAAGAATCGCTGGCCATCATCGAGGGCTGGACTTTCAAGCAGATGCGGCAGGCGATCGCGGCGCATCCCGCCTTGAAGCATGACACCGCCAACTTATCCGACAAGGAACTGCTGGAAAAAATCACGACGGAATACACTCGCCCGGAAGGACTGTTCGCGCCGGATACCTATCTGTTCGCCAAGGGCGTCAGCGACCTGCA
>DASVLM010000494.1:0-6163 GCA_036384875.1 Noviherbaspirillum sp. | reverse complement strand
GATCGATCGCTGGGCGCGATATGCGTCACATGCGCCGAAGCTAGTCAACTTCCTGACCGGACGCGAGCCGTTTGCGACGATCGCGAAAAAGATAGCAGGCATCGCGCCGCAACGTCGAATCACTGCCTTCGCCGAGGAACCCTTCACTGCCTGGTTCCGCAAACGACGCGGTAATGCCGCTCCACGAGGACGCCGCATCCTGCTGTGGCCCGATACTTTCAACAACTACTTTCATCCGGACACCGCAAAAGCTGCGGTTGAAGTGCTGGAACATGCCGGCTTCGACGTGGCGATTCCGCCTGTGCATGTGTGCTGCGGACGGCCGCTGTACGAGTACGGCATGCTGGACCGCGCCAAGCAATATCTCGAACATCTGATGGACGTCATCGGCGACGACATTCGCGCCGGCACGCCGGTCGTCGGGCTGGAACCGGCTTGCATGTCGGTGTTCCGCGATGAATTGACGAATCTTCTGGCCGGCAACGAGCAGGCCAAGCGGCTGCACGAACAGAGCTTCCTGTTGAGCGAATTCCTCGACCAGCAGGATGGCGATTTTCCGTTCCCGCAATTGCAGCGGCATGCGGTGGTCCATGGCCATTGCCATCACAAGGCGGTGCTGAAAATACAGGCAGAGGAATCGATCATGAAAAAGCTCGGCCTCGATGTCGACCTGCTCGACTCCGGTTGCTGCGGCATGGCCGGATCGTTCGGCTTCATGAAGGAAAAATATCCGGTATCGATGCAATGTGCCGAGCGGGTATTGCTGCCGGCCGTGCGCAAGGCCGAAGCCGAGTCCGGCACGCTGATCGTGGCCGACGGTTTCAGCTGCCGCGAACAACTGCTGCAGACGACCGACGCGCAACCGCTGCATCTTGCGCAAGTGCTGCAAATGGCCTTGCACCAGGATCGTTGAAAGGAGAAACGCCATGGATGCCATCGGCAAGAAGCGCTGGGCCATCGCGGAAGGCTACATTCCGACCTACAGCACCGGCGAAGGCCACGACCTGGTGAGCCATGAAGCGGCCTGCATCCTGAATGCGAACGACCGCGACGCACATGTCGAAATCACGGTGCTGTTCAAGGACCGCGAGCCGGCCGGCCCCTACCGAGTCACGGTGCCCGCGATGCGCACACTGCATTTGCGCTTCAACGACCTGAATGATCCCGAACAGATTCCGCACGGCACCGATTACGCCAGCGTGTTCGAATCCGATGTACCCGTGGTGGTGCAGCACACGCGCCTGGATTCACGTCAGGCCGCGTTGGGCTTGCTTTCCACCATCGCTTACAGCAGCGATTGAAACATCTTCGTCAGCAGTGTTCGGCGCTCACACCACGTGCGCCGGCGCCAGCTCGCAGGGATGCGCCGGATCGCCGGTTTCAATCTGGATGGTACTGTGGCCGATGCGAAAGCGCGTCTTGAGTTCATGCGCGATCTGGCCGTGCAACGCATCGCCAGGGTAACCGGCGGGGCAGACGAGATGCGCGGTCAACGCAGTGTCGGTCGTGCTCATGGCCCAGATGTGCAAGTCATGCACTTCGGTCACGCCAGGGAATGACGCGAGCAGCGCCTGCACTTGCGCGGGATCGATGCCGGGCGGAACCGCATGCAAGGCCAGGTTCACCGAATCGCGCAACAATCCCCAGGTCCCCGCGATGACGAGCACGGCAACCACCAGGCTCGTGACAGGATCGAGCCATTGCCAGCCGGTAAAGATGATGGCGATGCCGGACAGCGCCACACCCAGCGTAATGGCCGCATCCGCCGCCATGTGCAGGAAGGCAGCGCGCACGTTCAAGTCATCCTTGCGCCCCGACATGAACATCAGCGCAGTCGCGGTATTGATTACCACACCCACCACCGCCACCGCAGTCACCGTGCCGCCTTCCACCGGCACCGGCTGCATCAGCCGGGAAACCGCTTCCCAACCGATGGCACCGGTGGCAAGCAGCAGCAGCGCTGCATTGATCAATGCGGCAAGGATGGAAGTGCTGCGCAAACCGTAAGTGAAGCGCGCCGAAGGACGCCGGTTTGCCAGCACGCTGGCGCCCCAGGCCAGCAACAAGCCGAGCACATCACCCAGGTTATGGCCTGCATCGGTCAGCAGCGACAGCGAGTTCGAAAGAAAGCCGAAAACTGCCTCGACAATAACGAACCCGCCGTTCAGGAAAACGCCGATGGCAAAGGGCTTGCCGAAATCCTTGGGAGCATGAACGTGCCCATGATGGCCATGGCTGTGATCGTGACCATGATGATCATCATGATCGTGTTCATGTTCGTGCTGATGGTGATGATGCGAACCAGACATAAAACTCGACTTTCGGGAATGATGAGTCAACGACTACGTAGCGTCAGGGAGCGGACTGGTGCAGGTTGGCGGGGAACATCTGCAAGACTTCCATGTATCCGGCATCCAAGGAAAAAATTCAGCTACCACCGAAGTGTGCCAGGCCAAGGCTGGTAACTTATGCATTGCCTTGGTTCCCCGCCAACCTGCGCCAGTCCGCTCCCTGACGCGGCACAAGTCCCACATAACAATGGGAGCCTTGCCAGAACAAGCCGGTTCCATGCTACCGCCTCAAGCCAAGTCACGCCAAAAAAAATTCCCGCGCCCAAATCGACAGCAATTTATACAATCAAAAAGCACAAATTACATTCCCCCAAATACAAAATCAGCCCTGCATCCACCGTCGAAGGCCAACACCATCACCCACAAGCAATACCGCATAGAAACCCGCCGTTTCCCCTGCACGCATGATATGGGCGACAATATGCGCGATTCCTTTCGTCATTGCCGACTCCCGTTCATGAGAATTCCCCCGATCGCCGCTGCCTGCATCCTGCTCGCCGCCGCACTGCCCGCCGCAGCCGACACCCTGACCGTGGCCGTCGCTGCCAACGTGCAATATGCCTTCAACGATCTTCAAGCCGAATTTAAAAAGGAAACTGGCCACGAGATCAAGGCGGTCTACAACTCGTCCGGCAAGTTCACCGCGCAAATCATGAACGGCGCACCGTTCGACGTCTTCCTCTCGGCCGACATGGACTTCCCGCAAAAGCTCCACCAGGAAGGCTACGCCTCCACGCCCAAGGTCTACGCCTACGGCGCGCTGGTCCTGTGGACCATGAAAGACATCGACCTCTCACACTGGCAGGACACGCTCGCCGGTCCGACCGTCGGCAAGATCGCCGTCGCCAATCCGCGCACCGCCCCCTACGGCCGCGAAACAATGAAGGCGCTGGCCCATCTCAAGCTCGATGAAACTTTGAAGGGCAAGCTGGTATTCGGCGAAAGCATCGCGCAGACCAACCAGTACATCCACTCGAAGACCGCCGACGCCGGCTTCACCGCGAAATCGGTCGTGCTGTCGGCCGAAATGAAAGGCCAGGGAAAATGGATCGAAGTGCCGAAGAACACCTATGAACCGATCGCACAAGGCATCGTCGTGCTGAAGCACGGTACGCAGACCGCGCCGAAGGCAACACAGCAATTGCAGGACTTCGTGCTCTCCCCCAAGGCGCGCGCGATCTTCGAACGCTACGGCTACCTGCTGCCATGAATCGTCTCTCCGGTCACATCACCGCAGTCGAAGCGCACGGCAGCATCATGCTGGTCGACACCGTCGTCGGCGAGCGGCGCCTGACGTCGATGCTGGTCGGCGTACCGGTCGATGCGGCGACCTGGGAAGCTGGCACGCCGGTGGACCTGGTGTTCAAGGAAGCCGAAGTGTCGCTTGCGCGTTATCTCGGCGGCATGATCAGTATGCGCAACCGCATGCCCTGCACGGTCATTGAAGTCGAACGCGGCCGGCTGCTGACGCGCGTCCGTCTCGATTTCGATGGCAATGCAATCGAGTCCATCATCACAACACGATCCTGCGTCGCGCTCGGCATCGCTCCCGGCGTGGAAGTCGAAGCGCTGGTCAAGGCGAACGAGATGGCGATCATGCCGAGGGAGTGACGCATGCAGTACGACTGGCAACCGCTGTTCCTGACCTTCCGCCTCGCCGCGGTCACGACAGCCATTTTGCTTGTCGTCGGCGTTCCGCTCGCCTGCTGGCTGGCGCACACGCGTACCCGTCTCAAGCCTCTCTTTGAAACCCTGGTCAGCATGCCGCTGGTGCTGCCGCCCTCGGTGCTCGGCTTCTACCTGCTGCTGGCGTTCAGTCCGCAGCACGCCTTCGGCCAGTGGCTGGAACAGTGGCTGCACGTGAAGCTGGTGTTCAGCTTTGCCGGCCTCGTGGTCGGCTCGGTGATCTTCAGCCTGCCCTTCATGGTGCAACCGGTGCAATCCGGCTTCGAAGGCTTGCCGCGTTCGCTGCTGGAAGCTTCGCGCACGCTCGGCAAATCCGACTGGGTAACGCTGTGGCGCGTGCTGCTGCCAAACATCAAGCCGGCCCTGCTGTCGGGAACTGTGCTGAGCTTCGCGCACACCATCGGCGAATTCGGCGTGATCCTCATGATAGGCGGGAATATCCCGGGAGCGACGCGGGTAGCGTCGATCGCGATCTACGACGAAGTGGAAAGCCTGAACTACAGTGCGGCGAACTTCTATGCCTTCGTGCTGTTCGCAATCAGCTTCGCGATCCTGCTCACGGTCTATGTCGTCAACAAGAAATGGCTGAGGGCGGGCCGCCATGATTGAGATCGCGCTGACAAGAACGCTGGCCGGCGCGCACGGCGCCTTCGAACTGAAGGTCGAAACGCGCTTCGACACGCGCAGCTTCGTCGCGCTGTTCGGCCCGTCGGGTGCGGGCAAGACTTCGCTGCTGCGCCTGCTCGCCGGACTCGACCTGCCCACCAGCGGACGCATCGCGGTGGACGGCAGCGTGTGGTTCGATTCATCCGCCGGCATCGCATTGCCGCCGCAACAGCGCTCCATCGGCGTCGTGTTCCAGGACTATGCGCTCTTCCCCAACATGACGGTGCGCGAGAACATCGCCTACGCCATCGGCAGCGATGACAAGGACTGGATCGATGAACTGCTTGACGTCACGTCGCTGACCAACCTCGGCTATCGCCTGCCGCGCGTGCTGTCGGGCGGACAGAGGCAGCGCGTGGCGCTGGCGCGTGCGATCGCGCGCAAGCCGCGACTGCTGCTGCTCGACGAACCGCTGTCCGCGCTCGACCCTGAACTGCGCGCGCGCCTGCAGGATGACCTGCGCGCACTGCACGAACGCTTCGGCCTGACCACCATTCTCGTCAGTCATGACATCGGCGAAGTATTCCGGCTTGCGCAACGCGTGCTGGTGCTCGACGCCGGCCGTATCGCGCGCGCCGGCACGCCGGCCGAGGTCTTCCTGCAACAACGCCTTTCCGGCAAGCTCAACCTGCATGCGCAGGTGCTCGACGTGCGGCGCGAAGACGTGGTGCAGATCGTGTCGCTGCTCGTCGGGCAGGACATCGTGGAAGTGATTGCGTCGGATGAAGAAGTCGTCGGCCTGAAAGCGGGCGACGCGGTGACGATGTCGAACAAGGCGTTCAGTCCTTTCCTTTTCCGCAAGTCTTGAAGCTTCACGGGGATTCCAGTTTCTGGCTGGCCCAGTAGCCGTAATCGACCTGGATGTTTTCCTGCAGCCCCATGAGGTTGGTGGCTTGGTCGCCAAGCAGCTGGTTCCACTGCGTAACCAGGTTGCATTGTTTCTCAACGAGCTTGGAGAGGGTGTTGGCCTGCTTGATCTGCGCGTAGTCTTGCATCAGGATGGCGCAGCCTTCCAGCCAGGCGCGTTGCTGCCGTTCGAGTCGCTGCAGGATGGCGTTTTGCATTTGCAGCAGTTCTTCCCAGGTTTCGGGCTCGAAGAAATGTGCTGCCATGCCGGCGGTGGACATGCTGTTGTGGAACAGGCGGAGTGCATTGCGGTTGAACATCGTGTTGGCTTTCACGACGTGACCGATGGCTGCCGGGACGGCTTGTGCGGCGGCTTCCGGCAGGGGAGGTATTCCGGGTTTTCCTGGCTGCGGTTGAGGTTGAGTGGGAGGTAGAGTGCTCATTGCTTTGCTGGCTCCTTTTTGGATCTTTTGGTTCTTTACACGTTGCCGGGCTTGCAGGATTTCAGGGAGGGCAGTGGCGCATTGGGGCGGGAAACAAAGGCAATGCTGAAGTTAACAGCCTCTGCCTGACACGCTTCCTGGGTTGATAAATTTTTTCCTTGGAAGCCGCAC
>DASVLM010000493.1:0-4534 GCA_036384875.1 Noviherbaspirillum sp. | reverse complement strand
CTTTTCCGTGCCCTTCTTGCTCTCCGTCTTCTTTTCAGAGAACCATGCTCTAAAGGCTTCAACTGCAATATCCTCTGGAGAATTTATGTCTACCTCCGCATAAACGATATTGCTTGATATGTGCGGTCGAAAGCTATTTATGCTTTCCTCCAGATAATTTCCGAGATCGGCCGTTTCATTCCATCGCGCCCAGTCCTCCTTAAACTTCGCCTCAGCCAAAATGTTATCTGAGAAGTCTAGCACGCTTATTATTTTCATATCACCAACAATCGCATGAAATTGCGGGCCGGATTCTTGCGGATTACGAGGAACATCTGTCTCCGGCAAGAAGACTCCGTTTTCCCGAAACATCGGCGCGATTAGGTTGTCATAGTATTCTTGATCCAACCCCTCCAACAACTTTTCAAAAAAGAGCTTTCTCGTACAGAGCGCGAAGTACCAATCACGCGATGTAAATTCGCTGACGTGCTCATATCTCGCGAGCGAGAACCACGATGGAATCGACAAATTGCTTTCTTTATTTTTCACGCTCTTTCCCATCTCATTTTTTGTGAGGATCGATCGTAGAAAAATTTTTTAGAAATTTCTCCATCGGTCGTTGCATCTATATTCCCCAACCTCAAAGCATTTTCTTTGCAAGAAAGTGTGGCGCACCAACCGCGCAAGGGAACGCGGCTTTCGCCTGGCCGGGCTAGGTGCGGCTGTTAAAGGATACCACCGGCATGCCCTTATAGAGCAGCCTTCACTCTCCTGCGCTTGGGCGGCGGCGAAACAAGCGCCGGCACACGCAACTTGAATGCCTGGAATGCTTCATCGTCCTGCGCTGCGCGATACCGACCCCACGCCTTATTTGATTCCGCCCTACCCTTCGGAGTCTGGCGATAACGCAGTTCTCGCAGCTCCTGCGCCTTTCTGTCAACAAGAATATCTATTGCGTCTTCCGGACCGCTCGGCATGATGCGCAAGCACCAATTGTCGCAGTCGATGAATGCGCGACGAGTGCCCTTCGCTCCCCCCGGACGTTGTCGGCGCAAGTCGAAGTCAAGCCCACCAGCTTGCCATTGAATATCAGCATAGCCATCCGGCCACCTCGTATCCTTCGGAATCAGGCCTTCGCTCTCGAGCTGCATGCGCGTGCCGATGTATTGAGTAAAATGGGAGCGAGGCCACATGACGATCGTTAGCTCGCCCGGCACAGAGACTTGAGCGGGGGCGATGTCGTTCAATTTGACGTTATTCATTGTTCCCTCCGTTAGCATCGCGTGCCGTGCCAGTACTGGACCACTTGACCGAAAATTTCAAACGCACTGCCCTCCTCGAACTCGAACGAGTCGTAGCAATCATTGTAGGCGATGGCCTTCAGACCCTTGCCGGAGCCGGTGAACACGCGTTGCAGCGCGCGTATGAAGACCTGGCCATTGATGCTGAATACGTAGATCGCATCCCCCTGGTAGCAGCGCACGCTACGGTCTATCAGCAGCGGATCGTCGCCGCCGAATTTTGGGAGCATGGCGGCGCCAAGGTCATGCATGATGCAATACCGGCCCGGCGTCTTGTGGCCGGCCTGCTCTTCAGCGGCGATGGTATCGAGCAGCGCGAGATTGACCAAATCGGCAGGGTCATGATTTGAGCGAACGATTTGATTAAGCATGGCTGCCCCTTTCGCTCGGTTGCGGAATGTCCATGACATGTCCGGACAAGAGAGCGATTTGCCTTGCCAGATCAGCACAGGACCACAAGTAGTTGTTCTTAATGACGCTGCTGTACTGGTCAAAGCTCTCAAAGCCCGCGCCGTATATGGTCTCCAGCATCGACGAGAGTTGAACGGCTTTGCGTGCGAGGATATTCGTCGGGGAGTCGCCCTGTTCCAAGTCTAAACCTTGTGCGGGGGTCTTCTTGTTCATGCTGCCCCCACCGTGCGGATCGCCGCATTGAGGAACATGGATTCACGCTCGGTGAGCGGCTGCGGCTGTTCGGAGTGGCAGACCAAATACCAGGCTCTGCCGTGGCGTTCGAGCTTTCGGGATCCGAAAAGCGGGATGGTGGTGGGGTGTGAAACTTCGCCCTTGGACGGGGCTTGATTTGCTGATAAAATGGCAATAGCCATGCTTCATTCTCCTATGACAAGAATGTTCCTTGGTCAGGCGATACGTCGAGTTCGCACCTCTTCGTATCGCCGCTTTTGCCTGGTACCGCCAGGCGTCGGTGAAACCCTACGCTGTTTTCAACTGAACCACGTTCCCGCGCGCGATCGCGTCGAGATAGTCGGCCCAATCCTGCATCATCTTTTTCCTCTCGGTTAGAAACATCGCCCTGTCATAGGCGGCGGCCACCTTGTCTTTCTGGGCGTGCGCCAGCTGCCGGTCCACCGTCTCATGCCGGTAACCCAGGTGCTCCTTGATCGTACTCATGGCCAGCGCGCGGAACCCGTGCCCAGTCATCTTGTTCTGGTAGCCCATGCGCTTCAAGGCCATCAGGATGGCGCCGTTGCTCATGGGCTTGCCGGGGTCGCGCTGGTTCGGGAATACCCACTTGTTACCGCCCGTCAGCGCGTGAAGCTCGCGCAAAAGCTCCAGGGCCTGGCGTGACATGCACACGTGGTGGTCGGTCTTGTCCGGGTTCACGGTGAGCTTGCCGCGCTTCATGCGCTGCCAGGGGATGATCCATTCGCCGGTTTCGAGGTTGATCTCGCTCCAGGGCGTCTCGATCAATTCGCTCGTCCGGACGAACAGCAGCATCATGAGGCGCAACGCCGTGCGCGTCGGCTTATACAGCCGGGCATCGTTCTTATTCATGGCATCGAGGAACGCTGGCAGCTCGTCGGCCGTGATCGCGGCGAAGTGGCCGGGACGCACAGGCTTAAGCACGTCGCGCATGTCCGCGGCCGGGTTGATGTTTTCGATGCCGTGTTGGTTTGCGTAGCTGAACACGCGCGCGCACGTGGCCTTGAGCCGGTGCGCAATCTCGTGAGCGCCGCGGGCCTCGATCTTGCGCAGCGCTGCAATCATGTGCTGGTGCTTGATCGAGCCGATCGGCATCTGGCCGATTTCCGGGAAGATGTCCAGCTCGAGCCGGCGGATCGTATCGCGCGCGGTAACCTCGCTCCAGGTCGGCAAGCGGTTGGCGTGCCATTCCCGGGCCAGCTTCTCGAAGGTGTTGGCATCCTTTTCCGCTGCGACGCGAGCTTTTTCCTTTTTGTCTTGGCTCGGGTCGATGCCGTTTTCGAGCAATTTCTTGGCTGCTGTACGCTTGTCGCGGGCGTCAGCCAGGGAAACCAGAGGGTATTTACCGAATGCAAGCGTGCGCCGCACGTTGTTGAAACGATAGTCCATGCGCCAGTATTTGGCGCCGTCAGTGTTGACCAAAAGATAGAGGCCGCCGCCGTCCGCGAGCTTGTAAGGCTTGTCTTTGGCCTTGGCGTTGCGGGGCTGAATATCGGTCAGCGGACTTGCGAGTTTTGGCATTTTGTCGGTATCCGTCTTTGACGGTATTAGCATGTACGACAAAAGTACCGCCAAAAAATCTAGATGTCAATGCACGGTCTTGGACGGCAAAAAACAAAAAAGCCACGTAAACACTGGGTTTTACGTGGCTTCTTAGACAACTTTGGACTACTTTAAACTGTTTTCTGGCGGAGACGCAGGGATTCGAACCCTGGATACAGGTTTAAGCCCGTATGCTTCCTTAGCAGGGAAGTGCCTTCGACCGCTCGGCCACGTCTCCACACCGCGGCATGCTAACTACTGAATGCCGGAAAGCCATGCATAATAGCTGCTCATGCGCCTGCCGTCAATAAGCGAAGCGCATTATTGTCAAAGCCTAATTATTCCGCTTTTTCCAGGTCAAATGCCTTGTGCAATGCGCGCACGGCCAGCTCCATGTACTTCTCGTCGATCAGCACCGAGATCTTGATTTCGGAGGTCGAGATCATCTGGATGTTGATGCCCTCTTCCGACAAGGTGCGGAACATGGCCGAGGCGATGCCGACGTGGCTGCGCATGCCGACGCCGACCACCGATACCTTCGACACCTTGGCGTCGCCCACCACGGATGCCGCACCGATGTGTTCCTTGACGGTCTTGTTCAGCACGTCCATCGATTTGGCGAACTCGCCGCGCGGCACGGTGAAGGTGAAGTCGGTCTTGCCTTCGACGGACTGGTTCTGGATGATCATGTCGACTTCGACGTTGGCTTCGGCGATCGGGCCGAGGATCTGGTAGGCGATGCCTGGGCGGTCCGGCACGCCGAGCACGGTGATCTTGGCTTCGTCACGGTTGAAGGCGATGCCGGTGATTGCTGCTTGTTCCATATTGGTGTCTTCCTCAAACGAAATCAGGGTGCCGGAATTGGCTTCTTCTTCCAACGGCGTCATGGGGTCGGTCAGCGACGAGAGCACGCGCGTCGGCATCTTGTAGTTGCCGGCGAACTCGACCGAGCGGATCTGCAAGACTTTCGAACCAAGGGAAGCCATTTCGAGCATTTCCTCGAAGGTCACGGTATTGAGGCGGCGCGCTTCGGAGACCACGCGCGGGTC
>DASVLM010000492.1:0-4233 GCA_036384875.1 Noviherbaspirillum sp. | reverse complement strand
TGGGTCGTCGAGCGTTCTTTCGCCTGGCTTGAGAAATGTCGACGACTCTGGAAGAACTGCGAACGCAAACTACACACCAGCGAACAGTTCATCGTACTGGCATTCCTGTCGCTACTGCTGAAAAGACACTGAACAGCCACTCAGACGAATCAAAGGCAGTAATCAATGAGCTGAAGGTGTCGGACGATCCGGAACGCATTCAAGAGCGAATGCATGAGCTTGGAGACTCAGTTGAAAAAATATTGCTGGCAGATCGAGTTCGACAGCTGAAGCGGCAATCGGGAGTTTAACGTGCTGTTTGGCTACCCTATTGAAATCACGAATGAAAACTGGCTACACGAAAGTATCGTAGCCGCCGTGGAGCGCATTCATGAGCTCATCGAAGACGGGAAGAAAATGCCAGCTTGGCCCGCTATTCTTCCGGAGGCGTATCGCGAAAAACTGAAATCCCGCATAGGCCTCAAGAGCCGTTTCAATACATATGCGAAGGCGATACGGGAACTAGAATCGGCTGAACGCAAACAAGTTCTTGATGCTCTGGTTGCCCAAAACAAGATTCCTGAGCTGTTGAGTCGACAATGCGATTGTGAAATCGTCACAGACCTCCCCGAGGCTGCTCGTGAGCCAACGTTGTCCCTTTTTACATTTGCATTCGACCTTCTCACCGACTACGAAGTTCGACAGCGTCAATATGCTGCGCTATGTAAAAGTATCCCTGCACGTATATGCCCCTTCTGCGGCTGCGAAGCGCTTGATGCACCTGGAGCGCCACAGGAAGATTTAGATCACTATATCCCACGGGCAAAGTACCCCTTTGCGGCCGCCAACCTGCGAAACTTGGCTCCTATGGGTGGGCGTTGCAATACGGCGTACAAACACACTCAAGATCCATTACGCCGTGCTGATGGGCAGCGGAGGACCGCATGCGACCCCTATGCTACTGCTGGAGTAACTGTGTCGCTAAGCAATAGCGTTGTGGACGAAGTGACCGCAGGTCCCATTGTTGCAGAATGGACGATTGAATTTGATCCAGTGAGCGAGGCAGTTGAAACCTGGGACGAGGTCTTCCATATCAGGGAGCGATGGACGCGTGATGTGTTGGATGAACAGACCTTTCGTCAGTGGTTAGCGGACTTTAGGAACTACTGTCTTACTGCCGGTTTGCAGTTTTTTGGTGACGACGATGTGTTAGATGCCGTGCGACGATATGAGCAGTGCCTATCCGGATCTGGTTTCAGAGATCGTGCATTCATCAAAGCTGCAGTGTTTCGTTTTTTGTTGCACCGATGTGCCATCGGCTGTCAGCGTTTGCTGCCAATACTGAGGGATTTGACAGGGGCACCTCAGCCAGTCGCATTGAATCCTGCAATTTTGGAACAAGTGTGATAGGCCCATGAGCGACATCAAACTCTTCCAACTCAAAAACGGCAAGGCCACCGAGTTGCAAGGCGACGCCTCCGACCTGGAAAAACCGCTGCAATCCCTGATCGAGGCTAACCTCGAACCCTTGCTCGGTATCCGCTTCCTGGCGACCGAATACTCCACTGGCAAGACCCACGGCGGGCGTATCGATTCGCTGGGGCTGGACGAAAACAACTGTCCGGTGATTTTGGAGTACAAGCGTTCGGTCGGGGAGAACGTCATCAATCAGGGGCTGTTCTACCTTGACTGGTTGATGGACCACCAGGCTGAATTCAAGCTGCTGGTGATGGACAAGCTTGGCAAGGCAGCGGCGGACGCCATCGACTGGAGCGCGCCCCGTTTGGTTTGCATCGCGGCGGACTTCACCAAGTACGACGGGCACGCGGTTCAGCAAATCAACCGCAATATCGAGCTCATTCGCTATCGCCGTTTCGGTGAAGAGTTGCTGCTGCTTGAACTCGCGAATGCTGTGAGCAGTGGAAATGGCAAGCCCACCGCCAGCAAGACGGCAAAGGTTGTGAAGCCTGAAGAACACTCGCTCAAATCTACACCGCGTGACCGCTCCTTCGCTGAGTGGTTGCCTTTGCTTCCCGCGCATTTGACGGAGTTGTTGTCGTCGCTGGAGGGCTACGTCACTTCACTCGGCGATGATGTACAACGCAAGGAGTTGCGGCTGTATCTGGCATTCAAGCGCCTAAAGAATTTTGCGACGGTAGTGGCGCAAAAGAACAGGTTGATCTTGTATCTGCATCTGAATCCTCAAGACCTAGGGCCGTTGCCCGCCATCGGCCGCGATGTCAGCCAACAAGGTCATTGGGGTACGGGTAACCTTGAGTTGTCTCTGGCAAGTCAGGCAGACTTGGAATTGGCAAAGCCGCTGATCCTGATGTCTTACCAGGGCCGCAGTGGTGCGATGTCTCAAGGCGATAATTCCACGCATTTTTAAAGAGCTGCAAAAGCGGCGGTCGCGCCTTCTTCTGTCGTCCCTGCATGAGCAATCCGGAAAATCGTTACGACGAAACATCTTCCGTAACGATCCTGATCTCGCCCGACAGGGTCTTGTGGACCGGACATTTGTTCGCCACTGCTGTCAGCATCTCGCGCTGCTCGACGCTCAAGCTGCCAATGTAGGCAATACGTCGCGTCAGCATATAAGCCTGGTCGAGCTTGCCGTGTTCGATGCGGACATCGATATCGTCCAGCGGCCAGCCCTTGCGCTTGGCATACATCGTCACGGTGATTGCTGTGCAGGCCGCGAGCGCGGCGGCGAGCAGGTCGTGCGACTCCGGACCTGTGTCCTCGCCGCCCAGCGCATCCGGCACGTCGGTCAATAACCGATGTTGTCCGATCTCGATGACATGCTGCAGCTTGCCTTGCCCTCGATGTACCCTGACTTCCATTTTCTTCTCCTTCTGTTGATTGGCTTGCTGAAGTATCACCCGCTTGCGGCGAATTAATCATGCGTTTTTCGAAGGGATGCAACCGCAAGCAGCTTTACCGCGCATCGAGTATCCGCCGCACTTTCGTGTGCGCAATGACCACGGCCGGATCGGCCTGCAGTGCGGCCAGGTAACGCTGCGGAAAGCCTGACGTCACGCTTTCTCCCGGCGCCAGCATCTTTGCCACCGCTTCGCGGATAGTACGCACATCCTCGGCAGCGAGCTGTTCCCAATCCAGCATTTCATCGATCTCGACCATCATTTCGCTCAGTACATGCAGCCAGTCGAAATCCGGATGACGCGTCAGCAGTTGCAGCAGCTGGCCGGGAGCGACAGCGCCCCATTCCCGTTCATACTCGCGCCGCACCACCTGCACCAGGGTCTGGTGCAGGCCACGCAGTGCGCGTGCCAGGTCGTCCAGCGTTTTTCTGTTGTCGATATTCATGATCGCTACTCCTTCATTACCTGCTTGTTCAAGGATGACGGGATGTGCCATGGCAACCTCCGGATGTGTGAATCAATGCATCAATACGGCAGATCGAACAGCAAGACTTCAGCATCTTCCGCCTGCGACAAGCTCACCAGGCCTTCGCCGCTCACCTTCAGCGCGTCGCCGGATGCCAGCGCCACGTTGTTGGCCGTCAGGCGTCCACGGATGAGGTGCACGTAAGCCGCGCGTCCGGAGGCAAGTTCGTATTTCACTTCGCCGCCGCCGTCGAGAATGGCGGCATAAACCTTGGCATCCTGATGCACCGACACCGAACCATTCCTGCCATCGGGCGAGACGATCAGGCGCAGACGGCCAAGCTTCGATTCGCGGTTGAAGTGCTTTTCCTCATAACTCGGCGCCACGTTCTGGACGTTCGGCTCGATCCAGATCTGCAGGAAATGCACGCCCTCGGTCTTCGAGGGGTTGTATTCGCTGTGCAGCACGCCGGTGCCGGCGCTCATGCGCTGCACGTCGCCGTAACGCAAGACGGAACCGTTGCCCATGCTGTCCTTGTGCTCCAGCGCGCCGCTCAGCACATAGGAAATGATTTCCATGTTGCGGTGCCCGTGCGTGTCGAAGCCGGCAGCCGGATCGACGCGATCCTCGTTGATGACGCGCAGCGGGCCAAAACCGTTGTGCTGCGGGTCGTAGTAACCGCCGAAAGAGAAGCTGTGGTTGGAATGCAGCCAGCCGAAATCGGCGGCACCGCGCTCATTGGCTTTGCGAACTTGCAGCATGATGGATCCTCTCAAAATTGAATTTGTTCGAAAATATCGATGACCCCCTATCGGGGAGTGCAGCGGTTTTGAACCGAAATTTCCCTGCTGATGTCTCGATGAGTTGTATTATGATTGCCAAAATCAGGAAATAAAAACGGAAAAT
>DASVLM010000491.1:0-1833 GCA_036384875.1 Noviherbaspirillum sp. | reverse complement strand
GACGGCGGGCGAGGCGCTGCGCAAATCCAGCCACTGCCTCGGCTTCGAGTTGAGCCGGTGCATGGAAGAGCCGGCGTCGTTCATTTTGCGGATCGAATGGGATTCGGTCGAAGGGCATATGGAGGGTTTTCGCAAGAGCGCTGAATTCCGCGAATTCTTTGCAAGCGTCAGGCCGTTTGTCGGCAATCTCGAAGAGATGCGGCATTACGAGCGGACGGCGGTGCAGTTACTACGCGACTAGTCCCGAAGTCCAAGTTCGAACTGGCTCAGCAACTTGTCCGCCGTATCGGATTCGATGCCGGCGGAGCGAGTCATGTGGACAATGAGACGGTCGCGCTTACGTGGATCGGCCAGAATGGCGAGTAGGGCGGTTAAGGAGTCGTCGTGCAAGATGACTCGAGAGTCGTGACCGAGCAGGGCGGCGCCAGCCAGAGGCAAGTCGAATCCGGCCACTTCCAGCAAGCCATACGAGCCTGTCAGATTTTCTGTGTGAAACGGGGTCATGAAATAATCCCGAAAGGACTGTTCCATGACCGAAGTGATGACCACCAAAAAGCCCAAGAAGCAGAAAGCTGCATACCCATTCCCTGTTGAGCTGATCGACCAGTTGCTCGCGCAGGTCGAGAACAAGGATGCCGAATCGATCCTCGGCGAATCCGGCCTGGCCGGGCAGCTCAAGAAGATGCTGGCCGAGCGCATGTTGACAGCCGAGCTGAGCCATCATTTGACCAGCGAAGGCGAAGACAGCAAAAACCACCGTAACGGCAGCAGTCCGAAAAAGGTTTTGACGCCAGGCGGCGAGCTCAATCTGGACATTCCGCGCGATCGCCTGTCGAGCTTCGAGCCCAAGCTGGTCGCCAAGCATCAACGGCGCATGCCGGGCTTCGACGATCACGTCATCAGCATGTACGCGCGTGGGATGAGCGTGCGCGAAATTCAGGGCCATCTGCTGGAACTGTACGGCACGCAGGTGTCGCCGGACCTGATTTCCACCATCACCGACGAGGTGCTTGAAGAGGTCACGCAGTGGCAGCAGCGACCACTCGAAGCGATGTACCCGATCGTCTATTTCGATGCGTTGCGCCTCAAAATCCGGGACGAAGGCACCGTCAAGAACAAGGCCGTATATCTGGCGTTGGGCATTCGCGTTGATGGGCGCAAGGAAGTGCTGGGATTGTGGATCGAGCAGACCGAGGGCGCCAAATTCTGGCTGAAGGTGTTCAACGAGCTCAAGAACCGCGGCCTCGATGACATCCTGATCGCCGTCGTGGACGGCTTGCGTGGGTTCCCCGAGGCCATCGAGGCAGTCTATCCCGAGGCGCAGATCCAAACGTGCATCGTGCACCTGATCCGCAATTCGACGACGCTGGCGGCCTGGAAGGACCGCAAGGAATTGGCTGTGGCCTTGAAACCTGTCTATCAGGCCGCCAACGCCGATCTGGCCGAAGCGGCGCTCGACGCGTTTGCGGCGGGCCCGTGGGGTACCCGATTCCCGACCGTGGCAGCGATGTGGCGGCGCCAATGGCAGCAGGTGATTCCTTTCTTTGCCTACCCTCCAGAGGTGCGCACGATCATCTACACAACAAATGCCATTGAGAGTCTGCATATGCGCCTGCGTAAGATCGTTAAGAACCGCGGCCACTTCCCCAGCGACGACGCTGCAACCAAATTACTCTTCCTGGCATTGCGAAATATCGAGAAAGACTGGAAGATGCCTCAGCGTACCTGGAAGCAGGCCGCCAACCAGTTCGCCATCATGTTCGGCGAGCGCTTTACGAACGCAATCACCTAACTACAAATTCTGGCCCCGCACACAGAATTTCTGACAGGTCC
>DASVLM010000490.1:0-3357 GCA_036384875.1 Noviherbaspirillum sp. | reverse complement strand
GGTACGCTGTCGTTACTGCCGCAATTCGAGGCAGTTATTCGAGATTTCCCGGCCGTCGACATCGTTATCTCAAGCGCATGGCGGCAAGATCACTCTCTTGAAGAGCTTCGTTCGTTCTTCTCACCGGATATTGCCAAACGAATTGTCGCCGTTACGCCGATCTTCCATCGTCTCGAACACCAATATCTGCGTCAAAGTGAAATCACCGCCTGGTTGCGCGACGAGGGGCGCGAATACGAGACTTGGCTCGCAATCGACGACTCTGATTGGTATTTTTCTCCGGGATGCCGCAACCTCATCCTGACCAGTGAAGAAGTAGGGTTCGACGAGAAAACTGCCTGGGCTCTCCGGAGAAGGCTGTCGAAATAGTTCAAGCTGGGCGAATACAGTACAGACACACGCTTGAGACAGGTGCTTGGAAGGCGAACCGCTCGACAACATCACTATCGTGCGGACCGATGCAGATCTACAGCTGATAGGCGCTGCGCGAGTTACCCAAACAGGATAAGTGAAATTTCATCGGCGTTTCCACTGTTTTGGGTGCCGACGAATGACTATGTCCAGAATGCAAAGACTTCAATCAAAGTGAAGTAATAGTGCGCGCTCAAAAAAAGTGAATTTTTGGTGAAGTAATCCTACCTACACAAAGCGAAAAATCGCAATTTTCCTTGTGAGCTAATTATTAGTTCACGACTGCGTATACTTTTACTTCAGAGCACTCCGAGCGCTCTACGAGCGGATGTCGGCTTGGGGCAGAGATTTGCTTCAGCACAACTAGGTGGTGTAATTTGCATTATGTAAAATCGTGGTCCGCAATTACGACTTTCTGCGAACGGGATTGAAAAGAAATGAAGCGTCAGCCTGGTATCAGGTTGACGCTTCCGAAGTATAGGCAAGCTGCTTCCAGGTCAAGCCCAAGACTGCGTCTGTCTTGAGCGCTACCAACTGCCGGGATATCAAGGCGTCGGATTTCCCCTTGCGCAGATTGCGGCCAACGGTGTCGAGCAAGATGCCCGCACCGGAGAAAACACCGTCCAATGAGCCGTACCGGCGCAGCAGCTCGGCCGCTTTCTTGGCGCCGATTCCAGGTACGCCTGGAACGTCGTCGGCGCTGTCGCCTACCAGCGCAAGGTAGTCGCCGAGCAGTGCCGCCGGCACGCCGAATTTCTGTTCGACCCATGCGGCATCACGCCGCTCATTGTCGAAAGGATGATAGATCGACACTCCGGCATCGGTGAGTTGAAGCAGATCCTTGTCAGTCGTCGCCACAACGGCTTGTCCATATCCTTTGCCGAGCCAGCGCATGACGGCGGTGGCGATCACGTCTTCCGCTTCGACTTCCGGGATCTGAACGCAATGCACGCCCATGGCTTGCAGCTGGGCCATCATGTTGGGCAGCCGGGCATGCAGCTGTTCCGGCATCGGCTGCCGGCGCTCGCGGTAGCGCGGATAAATATCATGGCGCCACGTGTGCCCGCCGGCGTCGAAGGCAGTCAGCACGTGGCTGGGCGCGAGCGCATGGAGCACGCGCCTGAAAGTGCGGCAGGAGGACGATATGGCTTCGTCAGCACGCTTTTCGAGATCCGGCTCGTCTTTCGCTGCCTGGAATACCCGGCGGAGGATGGAAAGACCGTCGATGGCCAGAAATAATCCGTTCATGGCGAAATACTAACCGAATGCCCCGAAAACTACCGCTTTCCAGGTCCGAAGCCATACACCGCCGCTGCCAGTATTGCCAGACACCAGACGATCAACGCACCTGAAGGCAGATCGTAGACCATCGAAATCACCAACCCGGCCGCGTAGCCGCCAAGGCCGACCGCGTATGCAACCGGCAATTTCCGCTTGTGCGGATAATTGCGGACGGCAAGGCCGGGGACGATGAGGCTGGCGAACACCAGGTACACGCCGACCAGTTGCACCGATATCGTGACTGCCAGCGCAAACAGCAGGTAAAACCCTAGCCGCCCGATCCGGGATCCGAGCGCAAAAAGCACGAAGGCAATCGCCGCCGTGGCAACAGCTGGCAGGACCAGCTGTTCGTAGCGTACCCACAGGATCTGCCCTGCCAGCAAGTCGCGCAGGTGCTCGCCGCCATGCGGATTATTCGCGAGCAGCAAGAGGCTGCCGGTGGCTGCCAGCACGAAGACGACGCCAATCTGCGCCTCCTGCACTTCCGGCCAGCGCTTCTCCGTCCAGGTCAGCAGGAAGGCACCCAGCACTGCTGCGACACCGGCGGCGACCTGCACCATCCACGCCTGGTCGAGGTCGGCCATGCCGGCTACGATGACGCCAAGCGCGGCAATTTGCGCGATGGCAAGATCGATGAAGACAATGCCGCGTTTAAGCACCTGCGCACCGAGCGGTACGTGGGTGAGCAAGACGAGCGCGCCAGCGAGAAACGCGGGCGCGATGATGGTGAAATCGAATGCGGAGGAATTCATTTGGCGGCTTCCAGCAAGCGTTGCACGGTGTCGTCGAACAGGCTGAACAAGTCTTTCGCCTTGTCGTCGCCGCCGACGGTGAACGGCAGCATCACCGCCGGAATATGAGCATGGTCAGAGAGCCATTGCGAGGGACGGCCGTCCTGATATGCCGCGCGCAACACCATCTTTGCCGACTGGCGCTGCAATTGCGCGACGAGTTCCGACAAGTGCGCTGCGCTCGGTTCGACGCCCGGCTTCGGCTCCAGCGTGCCGACTTCGCGCATGCCCAGCCAGTTCGCCAGATAGGCCATGTTCTTGTGATGCTCGACGAAGGTCGCCCCCTTCAGCGGCGCGGCCTGCTGCGCCCATTTCTGGATCGCCGCATTCCAGCGTGCCGAGAAATCCTTGTAGCGCGACTGGTAATAGGCAGCATTGGCCGCATCGATCTGGGACAGGCGTTGCGACAGCACCTCGGCCACGCGCGCAATGTTGCGCGGGTCCTGCTGGATGTGCGGATTGCCCGCAGCATGCACGTCGCCTTCACTGCGGTCGAGCCTAGTCGGCACTTCCAGGCGCGGCACCAGCATGCCGGCCTCCAGGTAACCCGGCTGGCCCGGCGCAATTTTCGAATTGCCGGATTGTTGCAGCAGGATGGGCAGCCAGCCGACTTCCAGCTCGAGACCGGTGCAAACCAGCAGGTCAGCGTTGCGCGTCCGTGCGATCAGGCTTGGCCGTGCTTCGATGTGGTGCGGGTCTTGCAATGCAGTGGTGGCGCTTGACGCCCTCACCTTGTCACCACCAATTTCGGTTGCCAGCGCTGCCCACTCGGGTTCGCAGGCCATCACATTGACCGCTGCGTGAGACGACGTGGTTGCGATGCCGCCGAGCGCCGCCGCCATGACGAGAATGAATTTTTTCATGCCGTATTCCT
>DASVLM010000489.1:0-7167 GCA_036384875.1 Noviherbaspirillum sp. | reverse complement strand
GCCGAACACGATTTCCTTGAGCGGCAGCGGATACGGGATCGCGAGGTCGCCGCGCGGTCCAACCACACGCCATTCCTTTTCATAGGACCATTCCTGCGATTTGGTGTGGATGATGTCGTACAGTACCGGATTCGTGATGTCGAAGGACAGATCCCGCCTGGCCGTCTTGTGCGCGAGGTCGATGTTAATGTTCGCCTGCATTTCCAGCTTGTCGATCGCCAAAGCAGGATAGAACTGGGAGTATTGGACTGCACCGCAGGTATATCCCTGCGACAGCGCAGTATTGCCGTCGTATTCGAATCCAAGGCAAAAGCCTGTGTGGCTGTTGGCGTAATGCGCCCACATCAGCGCGTTGCCGATTTCTTCGGCGAGGCTAATCACGCCGATGCCGGCCAGCGTGCGCTTGAGCGCCTGGATGGTGTCCTTGATGGAAGACGGCTCCCAGCTGATGGGAGCGCTCTTGCGGGCGCGCTCGAAGAGGTCGAGCAGGTAATCGATGGCATCCGGCCTGGCATTGCGGATGTCCTGTTCGAATTTCTTCTTGTGCTTGCCGCTCAGGCCGAAAAAAGTGGGCCTTCCTTTGGCATGTTCAAGCGCCAGCATGTACGTCGCCAGCAGCTGCCGCTTTTCCAGCGCTTCAATGCCATCGATGTAGCTGGTGAAGATCTCGGCCCTGGTTTCGTGCGGATCGTTGAGGGTACCGGGCGTCGCCGCCCATATCGTGCCTTCTTTCAGCATGGGCGCGGTGTAGGGAGTAACGCTGCGGTATTTGTAGAGGATGGTCATTGCGGTGACGTCAATAAAGAAAAGGGCCGCATCCGAAAATGCGGCCCTTCGTATTATGGCGCGGCTGGCAGGAATCGAACCCACGACCCCTTGGTTCGTAGCCAAGTACTCTATCCAGCTGAGCTACAGCCGCGAGGGGGCGCAGTTTACCATGCTCATGGCGTTTGGGGAATGGCCGCCCCAGGGTTACCGACAGGCGCTGCAGGAACCGGCGTGGATTTCTCTTCCACCGGCACCGCAGGCAACGGCGGCGGTTCCATGGTCGTGCTCTTTGCATCACCTGCATCGGGCATGGCATCCACGGCCTGGGTCAGGATACGTTCCATCTCGTCCTTCCTCGGGTCGGGCGCTTCCTCGATCGGCGGCGCGGAAGGCTGCAGGCGGCGCGGCTGCACCGTCACCGGCGCCGGCACGGTCTTGTTCGATCCGAAGAGGCCAAGCATCTTGTTCCACAGCGACTTGTAGAGCGGTTCCGGCGGCGCCGGGAAGCGTACCGCAGTGTCGATAAGTTTTGCACCCACCGAGCGCTGCGCGAAGTTGCCGACGATCGGCAAGGCGGCATGCGCGCCCTGCCCCCAGTAGTTGCTGCGCATGGTGATGCGCGCATCATTGAAGCCGACCCAGGCGCCGGTGACGAGCTGCGGATGCATGAGGATGAACCAGCCATCGGTGTTGTTTTGCGTAGTGCCGGTCTTGCCTGCGAGGTCGATGCGGCTGCCGAGTTGCCAGCGGATGGCGCGGCCGGTACCCTGATCGATCACGCCGCGCATCATGTCGGTGAGACCGTAGGCAATATCCTGCGCAAGCGCGCGCTTGCCGCTGCTGCTGAAGGTGTCGAGCACCTTGCCGTCCTTGTCAAGGATGCGGCTGACCATGATGGGCTTGCGCAGCTCGCCGCCGCTGGCGATGGTGCCGTAGGCATCGACCATTTCCAGCAGCGTGACGGGGCTGGTCCCGAGCGCGAGCGCAGGGACCGGGTCGAGCGGGCTTTGCACGCCGAGCTTGCGCGCGAAGCTCACGACCTTCTTCGGCCCGACTTCCTGCATGACCTGCGCGGTAATGGTGTTCTTCGATTGCGCGAGGCCTTCGCGTATCGTCATCTGCCTGCCGCTGGGGCCGGACATGTCGGTGGGCCGCCACACGCTGCCCTTGCCGAGTTGGATTTCGACGTCGGTGTCGGCGAAGCGCGTGTCGGGAGACATGCCGTTTTCCAGCGCGGCGCCATAGACAAAGGGCTTGAACGTGGAGCCCGGCTGGCGGCGTGCCTGGGAGACGTGGTCGAACTGGTCGACATTGAAATCGCGGCTGCCTATCCATGCCTTGACGTGGCCGTTGGTCGGGTCGATGGCAACGAAGCCGGTTTCGAGGCGGGTCTTGTCGGCGATCAGGCGCGTCATGAAATTGCCGTCGGACTTCAACTGCTTCAATGCCGCTTCAGGCACAGTGCCCTGCGCGACGGCATTGCGATAGGCGGCCGACTCGCGCACGAAAGCATCGATCAGGTCGCTGCGCGCTTTCCAGAGGTAGCCGGACTGATGCACCGAGCGCGACGGCGCACGCTTGCCGGCTACGGGATACGAGACGAGATTCTTCGCCATCTGCCGCTCGGTGCCGACGCCCCACTCGCCGTCGGCAATCGATTGCAGCGTCTGCAGCTGGCGCGCCACGGCCTGTTCCGCATACTGCTGCATGCGCGAGTCGACGGTGGAGACGATGCGCAAGCCGTCGGCATACAGGTTGTAGTCGTGGCGGTCGGCCCAGTCGATCAGCCACTTGCGAACTTCGGCGGCGAGATGCGGCGCCATGCCGGTTTCCTCCGGCTGGCGCGCGAAGGAAAGGCGGATCGGACGCGTCTTGAGGCGTTCGAACTCCGCCTGCTTCAACACGCCGCGCTTGGCCATCTGCGCCAGCACGACATTGCGACGCTCCAGCGCGCGCTCGGGACGCAGCACCGGGTTGTAGTAGGCAGTGCCCTTCAGCATGCCGACCAGCGTCGCGCTTTCGAGCACGTCGAGATCGGCGGCAGATTTGTCGAAGTAGGTACGCGCGCCCATCTCGATGCCGAAAGCGTTGTACAGGAACGGCATCGTGTTCAGGTAGGTCAGCAGGATCTCTTTCTTGGAGTACGCGTACTCGATCTTGAGCGCGGTGATCAGTTCCTTGAGCTTGCGCGTGAGGGAGCGCTCGCGGCCGATGTCTTCCGGATAGAGATTGCGCGCAAGCTGCTGCGTGAGCGTGGAGCCGCCTTCCGGGCGTCCCTGCATGGTGCGCACGATGCCTGCGGCCGTGCGCTTCAAGTCGATGCCGTGGTGCTCGTAGAAGCGATGGTCTTCGGTGGCGATCAATGCATCGATGACGCGCGGGGAGATCTCGTCCAGCTCGACCCATTCGCGATTCATCCGCCTAAAGACGGCGAGCTCCTTGCCATCCTCGGAAACGAGAACGCTCGGCGTATCGGCCTTGGCCTTTCGCAGGTCGGCGATGCTGGGGGTGAAGGGAATGAGGATGATGGTATAGGCCACCAGCAACAGCATGCCAATGACGACGCTGGCAGCGCCTGCCTGGCACAGCGCCTTGAGCCGAGCAGGCCAGCGCAATGCGGGATCGATGACAGCTTTGAAATAGCCCGCGACGCGGGCCATGGTCCGCGACAGGCGTGTGCGCGGGGTAGCGTGTTCTTCCAAGATGGCTTCCTGTATTCCGGCGTTCCTGGGTGGCAACGCGTTCCAACAGGCAGTATTTTACCGGCTTGGGGCTGCCGGCCGGAAAAACGGCGCCAAGCCTTGCCGACCAATGAACATGCAGCAAGGCAGCAGCCGGGGAGTCCATGGGGTACAATAGAGGCTTCCATTCACCCCTAACCCTCTCTTTTCAGGCGGTTTCAGCCTGAAAATCCTTCAACCTTTCGTCGGCACGGATTTGAATTCCGGTGCACGCCGGCAAGCTTCCGCGTTTGCAGCCGAATCCGCAGACGCCGCATCACTGATATCGCATCGCGCCCGCCCGTGCATCGGGCCAGCAACGAGAACGCGCGGATTTGCATACACCTGACGCAGGCGGTTCTCTCCTGCGCCGCACTTTTATGGATAGGAATGCCACATGGCCAAGGAAGAACTGATTGAAATGAACGGATGTGTTTCCGAAGTGCTGCCGGACTCGCGCTTTCGCGTGCAGCTCGACAACGGCCACCAGCTGGTCGCTTACACGTCGGGCAAGATGCGCAAGAACCATATCCGCATCCTCGCCGGCGACAAGGTATCGCTCGAATTGTCGCCGTATGATCTCAGCAAGGGACGCATCACGTTCCGCCACATTGAAAATCGCGGCAGCCATTCCGCCGCACCGCGTCGCAGGTACTGATTTTTCATTTCCGACATTGCAAACAGTGGTTTCGCTTGCATATCGGCATGATCGCCTGTAGACTTCGCTCCCTCAGACGCGGGGTGGAGCAGTCTGGCAGCTCGTCGGGCTCATAACCCGAAGGTCACAGGTTCAAATCCTGTCCCCGCAACCAAATACCGTGAAAGGCCCGGCGCTTGCAGCCGGGCCTTTTGCTTTTGTGCGGCCCGCGCGCTTTGCGTTAGCATCATGGAATCGCGCCGCGCTACCTGCACTACCCGCTTTACCATCGCGCCGGTCCATTCTCATTGACGAGACCATGAAGAAGCCCAAACACACACCCGCTCCCGCAGCTGAAGAAAAAGACGAAGCCCTTGCCGACCGCCTGGTCGCACTGGCGATCGACCTGCGCGAATCCGATGTCTATGCGACGCTGCCAGAGGAGCTGCAAAAAGCGCATGCCGACCTGCGTCGCACCATCAACAAATGCCTGCAGCAGAAGCGCGAGCAGGCACTCGACGAGGCGCTGGAACATGCCTACGACGAAGACGCGCAAGCCTGGCGCGTGCTGCGTGAGAATGTGGCGGAAATGTCCGGCACCATGATCGTGCGGCGCGAGCAGGGCGCGGATATCGAAGTCAACGCCTTTGTGATCCCACTCTTCGTCCACACCAGCGGCGGCCTGCACTTCGACCAGTGCTTCCAGGACGAGCAAGCCTTCGAGCAGCTGCGCGACAGCATCCGGGAAGCCGGCCTGGAAAGCCGCAAGGCCAACGTCGTTCTGGTAGCGCATGCCTACCATCTCGACGAGATCGAACGCATCGGCTATTGCGACCTGAACACGATGGTGCAGGAAGCCCACGACGCCATGACACGCAAGAAGGCAACGTCCGCCGAAGCGATCGCGCGCAGCATGCGCGGCTGGCCGCCGTCTTCATTCGAGCCGGGCGACAGCGCGGTGGAATTGCGCTTCCTGCTCGGCTTTGCATTGAAGACGATGGACGATCCCTTCTACCAGGTTCCGCAAAAGGAATCGGCGGCCGATCGCTATTTCGAGGAGCGCGCCGAACGTTTACGCAAGTGGACGCAGCAGGCGACGCCTTTGCTGCAGCGCTGCCTGGTGACGGATGGACGCGAGGTGCGGATCGACTTCCTGTACCAGGATCTGTTCCATGGCGGACACGATGCAGCGGTGGCTGAACTGGAAATGCTGCGCCTGCTGTCTGAAGTGCAGGACATGCTGGACACAAATGGCGTCGCGCCGCAGGAAGTGTGTGCGATCATCGGACCGACCGAGGCGGACGACGGCGAGGTGGTGCGCGTGAGCCTGCAGGCGAAAGGATCGGATGCTGCCATCGGCATCGTGGAAAAGCCGCTTGGGCGCGGTGATACTGTAGACGGCGCCATCGCCGATATTGCCGATGGCCTGGCCGCGGTCGGCCTGCAGGACCTGCGCATCGCGCGCAAGTTCGATGAAGACGGCGTACCCTTCAACGTTCGGTCTCTGCAGTCCGCCGGGCGCGGATAAAAATCCCGGCGGACTGCAGCGTTAGTAGAACGTCAGGGGAACATCCGTATCCACGTATTGCCGATGATGCCGGCACCGGCCACCGGCGGCTGGTTGTTGACGACGATGGACTGGCCGACCAGCTCCTTCTCATCCACACCGGGATAGTCGGCCGTGGCCGGCGCTGCCGGGCGCACGATCTTGGGCACGAAGGACAAGGTCAGGCGCATCGCGAAATGTCCCGCCAGTTGTGCCAGTGAAGCGAGCTTGGGATCGGCTTGCGAGAAACCCGTTTCCAGGTCCATCAGCAGGACAACGCTGCTGTTGTCGGTGGCGCTGTCGGGTATCTGCGATACCGGCAACAGGCGCACCGTGCCGGCCGGTGCAGGAATGTCGTCCTGGATCTCGACACCCGCCGCATTGCGTCCGTAGACATGGATCTGCGCGCCCTCACCCATCTCCACTGATGCGATCTGGCCGTTCTCGTCGGTCGACATCTTCACGTTGTCGATCACGAAACGCATGATTTCCGGCGCTTCGCCCGCTGCGATGCCGGGTGAATCTGTCCGCTCGGTAAGGTCGAAGGCGATGCGCCCGGTGACACTCTGGTTGGCGATCGACTGCACAGTCGTCAAGGGCTTGAGGAACTTGTTGATGCGAAGGCCGAATGCAGCAATCGGCGCATCGGGCGCGGCGGCTGGCGGCTGCACGCCGCACATGCCATCCTTGGCGAGGTTGCAGCCCGAGATGTCGATACTTACGGGCGGCGCCTGCGTGCTGCCTGACGCCACGTCGACGAGGCCGGAGTCGCTTTCGAACTGGGGGAAAGGCACGGGATGATAGAGCACGCGGTTGGTGCGGATGTAGAGAACCTGGTCGGCCACCATCTCGAAGTAGCCGTTGAATTGCGGATCTGCCGCGGCAACCGGGCCTGGTGTGGTGCCTGGCGGCGATGTGTCTGTCGAGCCTGGCGTTGAAGTGGTGCCTGTAGTGCCTGTAGTGCCTGTAGTGCCCGGGGCCGGAGTCTGGCCACCGGTGGCTGTTGGGGTCGAGTCGGACGATGCGCCTGCCGTCGTGCCACCGGGCGCGCTCGCTGAAGTCGTTGTCGTTCCGGTACTGCCTGCAGACGTTGCGGCAGTGCCATCTGAAGACCCGCCGCCTCCGCAGGACGCAAGCATCCCGGAAGCGATGAGCATGAGCAGGATTCTCTTTTGCTGAAACATGTCGTATAGCCTTTCTTTTTGCATTGAACAGTTCTGGTTCGATACTCCCTGTGATCGTTTTGCATGACGCACGAATGCACGAATCCTGTTGTCGCCTACCGGAATGGGAAGCTGCCTAAAAAGAAGGCAGCAATATCATCGGACTCCGCTGGTGCATATCTTTGTTCATGCGGGCGATCGACTCCATACCAAGTCGATGCTCCTTTGCGGGTCATCAAACGGAGGCAGTCGATGCGTTGGGAAGCGCAATGCGCCACCATGATGTGCAATTGGCGCACGGCTATACGCAGGCCATGCAAGACGAATGCTTGA
>DASVLM010000488.1:0-5626 GCA_036384875.1 Noviherbaspirillum sp. | reverse complement strand
CGCCAAGCGCGCTCGCGGCCTGATGGCGCGTTATGCTGCACAGAAGGGCATCAACCAGCCGGACAAGTTGAAACTGTTCGATGTCGATGGCTATGCTTTCGCACCATCGGCATCCGATGACCATACCTGGGTTTTCCGGCGCCGTATCGAGGCTTGACCCGCAAACTAAAAAGCCCCGGCATGCCGGGGCTTGGTGCGATTGGCGGCAATCACCAGATCTTCCACCACGGGTCGGTCTTTTTGGGGCCGCCATGGAAGAATGCGCTGTTCGGGAAGTTCTTGCGCAAGACACGTTCGGCATCGTCGCGCAAATCCGTCAGGCCCAATGCATCGTAGGAACGGACCATGATGTACAAGGCTTCCTCGATTGCAGGCGCATCGCGGTATTCGGTAATCGCACTCTGGGCACGATTCGCCGCTGCGATATAAGCGCCGCGGCGGTAGTAGTAGTTCGCCACGTGTACTTCATATTGTGCCATCGCATTCACGAGATATTTCATCCGTGCCAGTGCATCCTTGGCATAAATGCTGTCAGGGAAACGCTCGGCGAGCAGTTTGAACGAATCAAATGCCTCGCGCGCCGCCTTCGGGTCGCGTTCGCTGGCATCCTGCTTGGCCAGGAAGTCGAGGAGGCCCACGCGGTCGTTGAAGTTGATCAGGCCGCGCAGGTAGTACATGTAATCGACGTTCGGATGATTCGGATGCAACTTGATGAAGCGCTCGACAGCTGCCAGCGCCTGCGGCTGGTCACCCTGACGGTAGTAGGCGTAGGCGACTTCCATTTGCGCCTGTTGCGCATAGGTGCCGAATGGGTAGCGCGCTTCGAGTTTTTCGAAGTACTGGACCGCTTTGTCGAAGTTGCCGGCACTCAGTTCGTCGCGGGCCTCCGAGTATAATTTGGCGGCCGACCAGTCTTTGGTCTCATCCACCTTGTCTGGCAGGAGGCCGCAGCCCGCTAATGCGAAGGCGAGGGCAACGGCGGCGAAAAGCGATTTTTTTTGCATGACTTTTGCAAGAAGACATCTGAACGAGAGACCGATTATAGCCGATGGAACTTGCAGCAATGCCAGACAAAAAGACGGATTTGAACGATTTACTGCCGGGCGTCGATACCGATGACGCCGATGAAGACGAGGGCCTTGCCACTGGCGACGCGCCCATTTCCCTGACTCTCGCGCCCAAGCATTGCGGAATGCGCATGGACAAGGTGCTTTCCATGCTGGTGCCGCAGTACTCCCGCAGCCGCCTGCAGCAATGGATCGAAGCGGGGTATGTCACTGTCGACGGCCAGCCGGTGCGCGGCAAGACTACCATGCTGGGCGATGAAACCATCGTCGTCTGTCCCCAGTCCGCACCCGAAGAACAGGCTTTCAAGCCGGAACCGATGGATTTGCCGATAGTTCATGAGGATGCATCGATCATCGTCCTCGACAAGCCTGCGGGCCTTGTTGTGCATCCGGCCGCGGGCAACTGGTCTGGAACGCTGCTGAACGGATTGCTGCACCATGTGCCTGCCTTGGCTGGCGTGCCGCGTGCCGGGATCGTGCACCGGCTCGACAAGGAAACCAGTGGCTTGATGGTGGTTGCCAAGACGCTGGAGGCGCAGACCGACCTGGTGCGCCAGTTGCAGGCACGATCCGTCAAGCGCGAATACCTGGCACTGGTGTGGGGAGCGCCGCAAATCAGCGGCCGGGTCGAGGCGGCAATTGCACGCCATCCGCGCGACAGGGTAAAGATGGCGGTATCTGAGCATGGCAACGCCAAACCGGCAGTGACGCATTACCAGCGCCTCGCTACCGGAGTGCTGGATGGCAAGGCGGTCAGCCTGCTGCGCTGCCAACTCGAAACAGGGCGCACGCATCAGATTCGCGTGCATATGCAGTCGATAGGCTTTGGTCTGGTTGGCGACCAGCTTTATGGCAAGTCGCATCTGGCTGCGATATTTGCGCGCCAAGCTTTGCACGCTCACAAACTTGGCCTGGTGCACCCGCGTTCCGGCAAGGCGCGGGAGTGGAAGGCAAAGGTACCCAAAGACATGGCGGACCTGATTTCCCTTGCTGGAATCGATATTTCAGTGGCGGATTGATATGGACGGCAACTGGATTTCTCCGGAGTGGCAGGCACCGAACAATGTTGGCGCATTGTCGACGACCCGCAAGGGCGGCGTAAGTACTGGCCCGTATGGAGACGCCAGCGGCAAGGATGGTCTCAATCTCGGGTTGCATGTGGAGGACGACGCGGATTACGTGCGCAGGAACCGCGCATTGCTGCGGGCAGAGTTGCCCTCGGAACCTGCATGGCTGAACCAGGTGCATGGCAATACCGTGGTGGACGCGGCATTGGTTTCAGCTCCGGTGGATGCCGATGCCTCTGTCACAACACAGCCGGGAGTCGTATGCGCCGTCCAGACTGCCGATTGCCTCCCTGTCCTGTTTTGCGACAGCGGCGGAAAGGTGGTTGGCGCTGCGCATGCAGGTTGGCGCGGATTGGCGTCGGGCGTGCTCGAAAATACAGTGCGTCGCATGCGGGATGCCGGCGCGGAAAACATTCTCGCATGGCTCGGTCCCGCCATCGGCCCAAGCCGTTTCGAGGTAGGGCAAGACGTATTCGATGCGTTTGCAGGACAAGACCCGGCGGCGGCCCGAGCGTTCAAGGCGGCGCAGACGACGCCGAGGAAATATCTTGCCGATATCTATCTGCTTGCACGCCAACGATTGGAGCGGCAGGGCGTCGTTCAGGTATCGGGCGGCGGATTCTGCACGGTGAGCGACAGTGAGCGTTTCTATTCGTTCCGTCGCGATCGTGTCACTGGTCGCATGGCCTCATTGATCTGGCTCAAGCACGCAGCACGGTAATTCAGCGAACATGCCGGAATTCAAGTCATTCCGCTTTCGCACCGAGGTCGTTGCCAGCACTGCCACTTGCTCTTTCGTTCCGATTCCCTGCGTCCATGGTTGCCTGCGCCGCAGCTTTTTCTGCGCGCAAGCGCCTGCGCTTGCGTTCGGGAACGCCCATCAAGTATAAAATGAGTGCCAGGGGCAAAAGACCATACAGCAGGAAAGTCATTACGCCGGCAACGACCGACTGTTCTGTGATCGACATCATCAGAACAACATAAATCCATGCGATGGCAACGATGTACATAGGCAAGCAGTTCTTCAATCCGACTCGTAACGATACGCCAAAACCAGAGAAGCAAGCATGAATATGTTTACTCCCCAATCCGGCGCTCCTGCATGGGTGTCGCAGTTCACCGATCCCAACGCCTGGCAGGCCTTCCTGAATTCGTCCCAGATGGACATGAAACCGGTCGTCAAGACCATCGCCGATCTCGGCGCCACCATTGATCCGGCCGCGCTGAACAAGCTGCAGGCCGACTATATGCAGCAGTTGTCTGCGCTATGGCAGGACATGCTTACGCAAAAGATGCCGGTGATTGCCGACCGGCGTTTCTCCGCGCCGGAGTGGAAGTCGAACCCGATGTTTGCCTTCAATGCGGCGGCCTATCTGCTCAATGCACGCTTCCTCGTTGCAATGGCCGATGCAGTCGAGTCCACGCCGCGTGTGAAGCAAAAAATTCGCTTTGCCATCCAGCAGATGGTGGATGCGATGTCGCCCGCAAACTTCCTGGTAACGAATCCGGAAGCGCAGCAGAAGATCATCGATACCAAGGGTGAAAGCTTGGCAAAGGGTATCGCTCACATGATCGAGGACATGCAGAAGGGGCACATTTCGCAGACCGACGAGTCGGCATTCGAAGTGGGGCGCAATGTCGCTACAACCGAAGGCGCGGTGGTGTTCGAGAATGAACTGTTCCAGCTGATCCAGTACAAGGCGACCACGAAGCAGGTATACGAGCGTCCCTTGCTGCTGGTGCCGCCTTGCATCAACAAGTACTACATCCTCGACCTGCAGCCGGAAAATTCGCTCGTCAAATATGCGACCGAACAGGGCAATACGGTGTTCCTCGTTTCGTGGTGCAATCCTGACGAACAACTCGCGAAGGCCACTTGGGAAGATTACATCCAGAAGGGCGCGGTCAAGGCAATCGAAGTGGCGCAGGAAATTTCCGGCCAGGACCAGATCAATGCGCTCGGCTTTTGTGTAGGCGGCACCATTCTGTCCACTGCACTTGCCATGTTGTACGGCAAGGGCGAAAAACCGGTTGCCAGCCTGACGCTGTTGACCACACTGCTGGACTTTGCCGAATCCGGCGTCATTGATGTCTTCATCGATGACATGCAGGTTGCGCTTCGCGAGCAGACTATCGGCCAGGGTGGCCTGATGCCCGGGCGCGATTTCGCCTCGGCATTCTCCAGCCTGCGTCCGAACGACCTCGTCTGGAATTACGTTGCATCGAACTACCTGAAGGGCGAAGATCCGGCGCCGTTCGATCTGCTGTATTGGAATGCCGACAGTACCAATTTGCCTGGTCCGATGTTCTGCTATTACCTGCGGAACATGTATCTCGAGAACAATCTCAAGGAGCCCGGCAAGCTCACCGTCGGCGGGGAAAAGATCGATCTCGGCAATATCGATGCGCCGGTATTTATCTATGGTTCGCGCGAAGACCATATCGTGCCGTGGCCGGCAGCGTTCGAATCGACCAGGCTGCTGAATCCGAAGAAGAAAAATCGCAATCGTTTCGTCCTAGGCGCGTCCGGCCACATTGCAGGCGTCATCAATCCGCCTGCCAAGAAAAAGCGCAGCTATTGGGTCAACGACAAACCCGCCGCCAGTGCGGAAGAATGGTTCAAGGGAGCGGCCGAGCATCCAGGCAGCTGGTGGACGGAATGGACGACCTTCCTGGCAAAGAATGCCGGCAAGCAAATTGCCGCGCCGAAGAAGTACGGCAGTACGAAATACAAGCCGATCGAACCGGCTCCCGGTCGTTATGTGAAGGTGAAGGCCGAATAACTCGGGACGACCCTGCCGGCCAGCCCGGCAGGCGACCTTGATCAAGCTTTTCCTGATTGCATTGCAAAAAGGCAGAAAATTCCTTGCAATAGTTGCGTAATGCTTTGTTTTCTCGCACTATAATGAAATGGGAGATGAGTGAACGCATGTTCACTTTTAATTAGAACGGCACAAATGCGTTGCGACGCAATACAATGGAAAATTCGATGAATAGTGCAAAAAAGTCCACCGAGCGCTTGATCAAGAAATATCCGAATCGCCGCCTTTACGATACACAGACGAGTTCCTACATTACCCTGTCAGATGTAAAGCAGCTGGTTCTCGATAACGAGGAATTCACCGTTGTCGATGCCAAGACCGAAGAAGACCTCACCCGCAGCATTCTCCTGCAGATCATCCTCGAAGAAGAAGCCAACGGCACCCCGATGTTCTCCAGCGGCGCGCTGTCCCAAATCATTCGCTACTACGGCCATGCGATGCAGGGCATGATGGGCTCCTACCTCGAGAAGAACATCCAGGCCTTCATCGACATCGAGAACAAGCTGGCCGAAAGCTCCAAGGGCTTTTATGAAGGCAAGCCGTTCAGCCAGGAGATGTGGACCCAGTTCATGAACGTGCAGGGCCCGATGATGCAGGGGATGATGAGCAACTACATCGAACAGAGCAAGAACCTGTTCATGCAGATGCAGGAACAGATGCAAAGCCAGGC
>DASVLM010000487.1:0-1523 GCA_036384875.1 Noviherbaspirillum sp. | reverse complement strand
GATCTGCCCGACCTTGTCGAGCCTTGCGCTGTCGCCGGTACCGGCTGTAGGTGAAGTGCTGCACGCGGCGATGCAGAACAGGCTTGCGGCGAGCGCCGCAAGCCGCAAGGGCTGCTGAAGCATGTTTGTCTCCTCTGTTGGCCCCGCTTTCTGCGGGCGCCGATTATGTATTGCAAATGTCGTTGCGGTGCGATACCACCGGTCGTTATGCACACGTGTGCATAACGACGTTGCAGAAGATAGCACCGTGCCGGAAGCGATGTCAAGCGGTGTGAATTTCGAGCGAAAAATCAGGAAGGAAGATTTACGCGCGCGTTGAACCGCGCGTCACGAGCGTAACCGGCACCTGGCGCAAGCGCCCCGGCATATCGAAGTCATGCATGCGTTCCAGGAGGCTTTCGACCGCCATCCGTGCCAGCTCTCCCGTGTCCTGGCGAATGGTTGTCAGCCCATAGCCGTCCATGCCGGCCATGGGAATGTCATCGAAGCCGACGACTTGAATATCGCCCGGAATACTGAGGCCGAATTTCGTGCGCGCGACGTCCATGAAACCGCACGCCATCAGGTCCGTTGCGCAGAAAACGCCGTCGGGACGATCGCTGCCGGACAAGAGTGCTTCCGCCGCTTCGCGGCCCGCCACGTATCCGGTAGCGGTTGCGTTCCATTCGGTGAGCGAACACCTGAATTTCCTCTTTTCGCCCGCAAGATAGCTCGCAAACGCCTTGCCGCGTTCCAGGCCGCTGAAGGTGCTCGACTTTGTGTTGACGTAGACCAGGCGCCGCGCGCCTGCCTCAAGCAGTACACGTGCGGCAAGCGCGCCGCCAGTGGCGTTATCGCTGTTAACGACATCGGCGCTCTTGAAATCGCTGGCGCGATTGATCATCGCCACCGGTACCTGGCGCTGCAGGTAATCGCGCGCCACTTCCGAAGGTGGGGCGCCGGAAGTCATGATGACCCCTGCGATCTTGTAACTGAGAAGAATGGTTAGCAGTTCGCTGAGCTTGTCACGATCTTCGGCATTGATCAGCAGCGGCACCAATGCATTTTCACTCAGGCGACGGGTGATCTCGCCGAGCAGCAATACACGAAATGGATCTTCGAAGCCGGCAATGACGACACCAACGAAATTGCTTTGCCCTTCCTTCGTGCTGCGCGCCAGGATATCCACCTGGTAACCGAGCTGCTTGGCGGCCTTCAATACTTTTTCCCGCGTTTCGGGAGCGACGCTCGCGCCGGGTGTAAATGTGCGCGATACAGCGGAACGCGACACGCCCGCAAGTTTGGCGACATCGACGGAGGTGACCCAGGTCTTCTCTGATTTTTTCATAGGGAGTCGGCAATGGATGCGAACCCCGCGACAGCACCGGATGCAAAAAAATCCGCCTGCCCGCGGTGCGCCGATTATACGGCTTCAACGCTGTATTGAACACGTGCGCAACATGCGTGCGCGCGGTAGCTGCCGATTGATTTCAGTCAGGCTCCCGGCCAAAGGCGGTTTCAATGATGCGCACATGTCCGCCGCC
>DASVLM010000486.1:0-2608 GCA_036384875.1 Noviherbaspirillum sp. | reverse complement strand
CGCGGCAGGTCGCCGGAGAGTATGCGTGTCATCATCGCGTGGTCACCTGTTCGTTACCTGGTAAAGCCCTTGCGGACGCCACAGCAGGATGGCGACCATCAGGAAGATGTTGGAGAACAAGGCAAGCTTGGGCGCGAGGAATCCAATGTAGTTGGCCACCAGCCCCACCAGCAGCGCGCCGAGAAAGCAGCCGCCGGTGGAACCGAGGCCGCCGATGATGATCACGATGAAGATCAGCACATTGACCCGCGCGCCCATCTGTGGCGACACGCCCTGCTGGTACAAGCCCCACATCACGCCGCCGAGTCCTGCCAGCGCCGAGCCGGCGACGAACACGCCGATGAAGAGCCGGTTGATGCGATAGCCGAGGCTCTCCACCATCTCGCGATCCTGCACGCCGGCGCGAATCAGCAGGCCGAGCTTGGTGCGATTGAGCATCAGCACCATCGCGACGAACAGTACGAGGCCGACGGCGACCGCCAGCAGGCGGTATTTCTCGACCGCCGCATCGCCGAACCACAGCGCACCGCGCAACGCCGCCGGCATTTCCAGCGGCATCATCTGCGGCCCCCACAGCACCTTGATCACTTCTTCGCCGACCACCATGCCGCCCATCGTGATCAGGATCTGCTTCAGGTGCTGGCCGTAGACGCGCTGCACCAGCACGCGTTCGAAGATCCAGCCGACGATGCCGGCAACGACCAATGCCGCACCCACTGCCAGGCCGAGCGCAGCGAGGTTGCGCATCAGGCTGTCCGACGCAGTCCAGTCAGGCACCAGGCCGAGCACCGAGAGCGCCACGAAGGCGCCGAGCGCGATGAACACGCCGTGGCCGAAGTTGAGCACGTCCATCAAACCGAATACCAGCGTCAAGCCGGAGGCGATGATGAAGATGATCATGCCCATCGCCAGCCCGGCGGCGGTCAGTGTGACCCACGTCGGTGCCGAGCCGATGAAGGGCAGGGCGGCAATCGCCAGCACCGGCACGAGTGCCAGCGGCATCCAGTCGATCTGCGCCAGCGGCGAAGCGGGGCGCAGGGTTAATGTCTGTTCCATTGGCTTCCCTTCAGTTTCCCTCTGATTACTGATGCGCCGCGAGCGACAGCCCCAGCAGCCGCGTCTGCAGTTCTTCGTCTTCGGCCAGTTCGGCCATCGCGCCGCGATGCACGATCCTGCCGTCATCCATCACCGCCACCGTATCGCCCAGCTGTTTCGCGAAATTGAAGTTCTGCTCGACCAGCAGGATGGTGGTGTCGGTCTGCTTCAGCTCGCGAAAGGCGGCGATCATGTTGGCGATGATCGCCGGCGCCAGTCCCTTGCTCGGCTCGTCAATCAAGAGCAGCTTGCGCGGCTCGACAATGGCGCGCGACACCGCCAGCATCTGCTTCTGCCCGCCCGACAATTTGCCGGCGGGATGCAGCCAGAACTTTTTCATCGCCGGGAACAGCGTGAAGATCCATTCGAGGCGATTCGTGTCGATGTCGTCGATGCTGCGCGCCGAGCGCGCCGCCAGCAGCATGTTTTCCTTCACGGAGAGGTCGGCAAAGATGCCCATGTTTTCCGGCACGTAGGCAATGCCCAGGCGCGAAATGTCCGGCGTGGCAAGTTGCGAGATATCCCTGCCGTCGAACACGATGCAGCCCATCGACGCCTGCCACAGTCCCATGATGGTCCGCAGCGTGGTCGTCTTGCCGGCGCCGTTGCGGCCGAGCAGCATCGTGAGCTGGCCGCGCGGCACTTCAAGGTCGACGCCGTGCAGGATGTGATACGCGCCGATATGCGTGTTGACCTGTTCGAGGGAAAGCAAAGGTGCGCTCATGCCGCTTCCTCCACCGGCGCCAGGCCGAGATAAGCCTGCTGCACGATCGGCGAAGCGATCACCGTTTCCGGCTCGCCGTCCGCCATCAGCGTACCGTTGTGCAGCACGATGATGCGGTCGGCGAGTTCGCGCACCACATCCATCTTGTGCTCCACCAGCAGGATGGTCTTGTCGTGCCGCGCCTTCAGCATGCGGATCAGGTCGAGGATCACCGGCACTTCATCCACGCTCATGCCGGCCGTCGGCTCATCGAACATGTAGACATCCGGATCGAGCGCCATCAGCAGCGCCACCTCCAGCTTGCGCTGGTCGCCGTGCGGCAGCGCCGCCGCATGCGCATCGCGCTTGCCCGCCAGCGCCACGCTCTCCAGCAAAGCCTCCGCGCGTTCGATCAATGCCTTGTGATGGCCCCACACATGCCACATGTCCAAGCCGATCTGCTTGCGCGACTGCAGCGCAAGCCGCACGTTCTCCATCACGGACAAATTCGGAAACAGACTGGTGAGCTGAAACGCACGGCCCAGCCCCGCATGCGTACGCGCGGAAGCCGGCAGCGAAGTGATATCGCGCCCGTTCAGCAGCACCTGTCCAGCGCTCGCCTTGAGCTGACCCGAGATGAGATTGAAGTAGGTCGTCTTGCCCGCGCCGTTGGGGCCGACGATAGCCGTCAATGTGCCAGGCGCAAAAGTGCAAGACACCGCATTGACGGCGACATGGCCGCCGAAGCGGATCGTGAGATCGCGCGTCTCCAGCGTACCGGGATGAGAGTGGGACATGGAGCCTCCGGAA
>DASVLM010000485.1:0-5565 GCA_036384875.1 Noviherbaspirillum sp. | reverse complement strand
GGTTTTGCAAGGAAGTTGAATTTCCCCTGCGCACTTGACTCGGCAGGTCACTGCAAAATGCTCAAAGCTTGCCGCTTGGCGTTCAATATCGACGGCAAATTTATGAACAGCAACATAATCTATGTTCGGCAATATGGCGCTGTTGATTGCCGCATATGCGTACCAACTTTATTTGCAAAGTTTTTAGGGGCGCAGCCAAATGGGGGATGGTATTGAACGAAAGCGGCCGCTTGGATTTTCATCTACCCAAGCGGCGCCCCATCTCACGGGAGATGCATTCTCTTTCCTGTCGACCGTTCAACCTACACAGCACGAAAAGCATCTTGCCCTTGTCATTACACTGACATCAATGGCGGCCTTCCTCGTGACGGCGCCATTTGCCAGAACGTTACTCCCCTCGGTTCCGGCATTCCTTCCCGTCTATCAATCCGCCGTCATCATCGGCGACGTCATCACTTTCATCCTGCTGCTGGGTCAATACGACATCCTTCGCTCGCGCGGCTTGCTGGCAATCGCTTGCGGCTATTTATTCAATGCAGTGATGGCCATATTCCATGCCCTGAGCTTTCCTGGGTTGTTTGCGCCTTCCGGGCTCCTGGGGTCGGGGCCGCAAACCACGGCATGGCTGTATTTTTTCTGGCATGGCACCTTTCCGCTATTTGTCATTGCCTATGTATTTCTGCGAGATCAACACGAAGCGCGATCTGTGAAAAGCTTCGCGCTGGATTGGACGGTTGCGACGGCTTGCGGGGCAGTTCTGGTAGTGGCCTTTGTGTTTATGTTGCTGGCCACTTCCGGTGCCAGCTTACTGCCGGAAATCATGAATGGGGATGTCGACAACAGCAAAAAAATCTTTGTCGCCGCCGCTGTTTGTGTCCTGAGTCTTGCCGCGCTCGGTTTGCTCTGGCGGAAAGAGCAGCACACATTGCTCGACATGTGGCTCATGGTCATTATGTGTATCTGGGTATTCGATGTTGCATTGGCCGCGGTGCTGAATCGGGGGCGGTATGACGTCGGTTGGTATATGGGGCGCATCTACGGCCTTATGGCCGCCAGCTTCGTGCTCTTTATATTGCTTCTGGAGAACGGGAAGCTCTATGCACGGCTCGCATCTGCCAGCGCGAGAGAGCGGGCCTACCTGCACCATCTTCACGACCCGGTCATCACGATTGATACCTCCGGAATCATTTGCAGCGCCAATCCGGCTCTCGAAGGCGTGCTCGGCTATTCAACCGCCGAGGTGCTGGGGCGAAACGTGTCGATGCTCATGCCTGAGCCGCAACGAAGCATGCATGATGATTTTTTAAAGCGCTATTTACTCACCGGCCAATCCCGCGCTATCGGGATAAACCGTGAGGTATTTGCACTACACAAGAATGGAGAACTCGTTCCGCTAGAGCTCTCTATCAGCGAGATCGAGCTTAACGGGGAAGAGAGGCAGTTCATCGGGACGCTGCGCGACCTGCGCGACCGTAATCGCCTCATCGGGAATTTGACTCAAGCGCGTGCCGATGCCGAGCAAGCGAACCATGCGAAATCCGCGTTTCTCGCCACCATGAGCCATGAGATACGAACACCGTTGGCCGGCATGTTAGGGATGCTCGAATTATTGTCCCTGTCGCGACTCGACGACGAGCAGCGCACGACGCTGGACGCCGCCTGGGATTCTGGCAGAGGTCTGTTGCGCATCGTCAGCGATATTCTCGACTGGTCGAAGATCGAAGAAGGCAAGTTGGAACTCGCGCCCCGATCCACGTCGATTCCGAACCTGCTGCAGGACGTCGTCAACACGTATTCGCGGGTAGCCAGCGCAAAGTCTCTGACGCTTTGGCAGCATAGCGATCCGCGTCTCAATCCCGCCTACGTCGTCGACCCTTTGCGTCTGTCGCAAGTGCTGAATAATTTCGTCAGCAACGCGATCAAGTTTACCCAATCCGGGGAAGTGGAACTGAGAGCCGAACTGGTCAAGCGACTCGACAGCGGCGATCAAATACGGTTCTCCGTCAAGGATACGGGACCGGGTATTCCCGCTGCCGCCCAAGAACAAATATTTCAACGCTATCGGCAGGAGAGCGCCGATACGGCCCGCATGTATGGCGGCACCGGTCTGGGCCTGGCGATCTGCCGGCTGCTTGCGGATTTGCTTGACGGGCAAATCAGCCTGCACAGCGAACTTGAGCAAGGCTCGACCTTCAGCATCACGCTGACGCTGCCGGTATCCGTCGAGCCGGGCGAACGTGTACAGAATCAGCACCTGCATGTGCGGCAGCGTGAAGTCGAGCCTTTGTTCAGCGACGGCATGAGTGCGCCCTTGGTGCTCGCCGTAGACGACCACCCGACCAATCGCAACTTGCTGCAACGCCAAATCCAGCTGCTTGGCCTGCGAGCGTCAACCGCGGAAAACGGGCGCGCGGCGCTTTCGAAGTGGAGAACGGGAGGATTCGCGCTCATCATCACCGACTGTCACATGCCCGAGATGGACGGTTATGAGTTGTCCATGGGCGTGCGCAAGCTTGAATTGGAAAGCCGGCTTCCCCGCATGCCGATCATTGCCTGGACGGCCAATGCGCTTGTGGAGGAATCTGACCGCTGCAAGGCGGCGGGCATGGACGACATTCTGGTCAAGCCCGCCAACCTGGCACAGATCAAGGCAGTGTTGGCCAAGTGGCTCCCGCCGGCTACCGGATCGCACGAGGAAGGCGAGATCGATTATTCAGTACTTGACATGATCGTTGCCGATGCTGCAGCGCAGAGCAAGGTGTTGAACGATTTTCTCCTGCATATCCATACGGATTGCCTGAACCTGACCGGCGTGTTGACGCAAGGCGATCGTGCGAGGACGGAGGACATGGCACATCGAATGAAGGGTTCCTGCCGCATGGTGGGGGCAAACAGGCTTGCCACGGCCTGCGAGGCTATCGAACAGGCCGCGCGCAATGGCGACATGGTCAAGGCACACGCCAGTCGCCCGGCTCTGGACGAGGCGCTAGGGCGCTTGGAGGCGCAGCTCGCTTCACCGAGAGACAAGGAGGTCGCATGATGAATATCGCGAATCTGACCGTGCTGGTCGTCGAAGACGACGATTTTCAGCGCAAGATCGTCGTCGACATCCTGAATTCACTTGGGGTTCGTTCGATTTTCAGTGCCGGCAACGGCAAGCAGGCACTCGATATCGTTCGGGAAATGAACTCAAGGCCAGTGGATGTCGCTCTGTGCGATTTGAATATGCCCGAAATGGATGGGATGGAATTTCTCCGGCATCTTGGCGAACAACATCGGGGCACGGCAGTGATACTCATCAGCTCGGTGGACCGAAAGGTGCTCTCATCGGTCGGCAGAATGACCGAAATGTACGGAATCCAGCTTCTAGGTATCATCGAAAAGCCCGTATTGCCGGAAAATCTGAAGGCGCACTTGCTGAATTTAAAAGCGCCGGCCGGCATGGCGCAGCAAGCTCCGTCGATGACGTTTTCACTTGACGAAATATTGCAAGGAATCCGCGCCGATCAATTTGTGCCGTACTTTCAACCGAAGGTCGACATGAAGACGGGACGCATATTCGGAGCGGAGGCGCTGGCGAGGTGGCTGCATCCCACTCACGGGGTGATCGCTCCTTATGCATTCATCCCGCTACTCGAGAAAACGGCAAACATAGACGATCTGACGTATTGCATTCTACGTAAGGCAGCCGCGGCGCTTCGCTCCTTCCATGACAAAGGCCACCTGCTCACGGTATCCGTCAATCTGTCTCAGGTTTCCCTGGAGGATACCGCTTTGGCGGACAAGATCACCCAGACAGTACGCGCTGCGGGACTCGAGCCGCAATACGTCGTGTTGGAAATCACCGAATCCGCGGCGATGACCAATGTTGCTCCTGCATTGGAAAATCTCGCCCGCCTGTGCATGAACGGATTTGCGCTTTCCATTGACGACTTTGGAACAGGCACTTCCAATCTGCAGCAGCTGGCACGTATCGCATTCAGCGAATTGAAGATCGACCAGTCTTTTGTCAAGGAATTCGCTGAGAACAAGGCACTACGCATCGTAGTCGAATCGAGCATCAATATGGCGCACCAACTGATGATCAAGATCGTGGCCGAAGGCGTGGAAACTCAGGCGGATTGGAATGCCCTGGCGGCAGAGGGGTGTGATGCGGCGCAGGGGTATTTCATCGCTCAACCGATGGACAAGACAGCCTTCGACGAATTTATCCCAACCTATGAAGGCAAGTGTAAGACATCGATGCCGCGAGCAGCGCAAGAAGCCATCAAGAAGTCTAGCGGCACTAATGTGCTCGTTGTGGACGACGATGCTTTTACGCGCAAGATCGTTCTTCGGGTTTTTCGGGATCTCGGTTACACGAACGTCGTAGCGGCCGACGGCGCGGCGTCGGCCATCGGCCTTCTCGAAGCGAAAACTTTCGACCTGATCGTCACCGACGTCAATATGCCCAAAATGAACGGGTTGGAACTGGTTCGCAGAATTCGTACCGGCAAGACCGCGGCAAAGAGAGAAACAAGAATCGTCATACTCACGTCGTTTTCTCAGACCGAGGTCTTGGCCTCGGTATTGGCGCTGGATATCAACGGTTTCCTGGTCAAGCCGATTGTTCCCGCTGTGGTTGAAGCGAAATTGACGCAAGCACTGTCAGAGCGCATTCACCTACGCTCCCCATTGGCCTACGAAGCGGTCACGACTGTTCTCAAAAGCCTGTCGTCCGGCGATAGTCAATCCCAGGACAATTTGCGAGGAGCAAGCATCCTCATGGGAGAGAGCATGGCGCACAGCCGCCACGAAACGACAATAGAGCATCGCGTGACACTTGGAAGATTACGCCCAGGAATGATGCTGAGCGAAGATATCTGCCTCAATAACGGCAAGCTGATATTGTCATCGGGGCACACTCTCACGGAGCTGTCGATTAACCGTCTGAGGGACATGTCAGACCTGCTGTTTGCCCAAGAGGTCGTTATTCAGGAGGCGCACTAATGGTGAGATACGGGTCCATCGTGTCATGATGAAGTTGCTACTGCAAAATCAATTCAGATGTAACGGTGACGGGGGGCTTTTGGCCGATATGAGCCGGTTGAAAAATAGCATCAATGCCGGCTTTCACGGACGGAGCGGCCAGTCAGGAAATATTCAGGTCACTGGAATGTGCGATCAACGCGAATCATGGATGCAGGCCGATTGGCACATAAAATTCGAATCAGATCTGACGAGATTTTGATTATTTGATTGAGGCCGACTCATATCGCAAAGCATCTCTCGCATCGCATTTGCTGGCGGACAAACCCGGCCCAACATCAACTGCGTCGGTCGATACTCAGGTCCGCCTCGCTTCTGTGAACACGGACGCTTCCTTCGGCGTCGACTTCGTCTTGATATTTGGCGCGTCAGAGCCGCACCCCGCCTTCTCGCCAGCCGCCCGATGCACGGGTTCGACGACAGACAAGTCTTTAATGATGGTGCATTCGCTGGTCGTCCCCTTGCCGCATCTCTTCCAGCTTCGCCCGTACTGCATCCAGGTGCGTTTGCGCCAGGTTCCGCGCTTCGATGCAGGCG
>DASVLM010000484.1:0-1771 GCA_036384875.1 Noviherbaspirillum sp. | reverse complement strand
ATTTCGCATCCCGCGTGGAAGCTGACGTTCGCATGAAAATGCGTTCCCGCGCCTACCTTCGCATCAGATCCGACAAAGCAGCCGGCATCGATCAAGGCGCCATGTCCAATGACTGCGCCCGCTTCAATGGTCACATGGGGTCCTACAACCGCAGTTGGGGAGACGATCGCATCCGTATGGACGACGGCAGATGCATGAATTCCCGGAATAACAGGCGCAGCCTTCAATTCCATGAAGAATTGCGCAGCCCTTGCGAAATAAGCGTAAGGATTGTCGGTGACGATGCGCGCTCCCATGTAGGTCGCAGCAACAACAGCATCGTCGGCCGGCGACAGGATCAGCGCAGCGGCACCCGTTTGCGCTGCCTTCGCGCGAAACTTCGGGTTGGAGAGGAAAGTAATGTGAGAGGCTCCGGCCTCTTCCAGCGGAGCGATACCGGAAACCTCGATTTCCGGATCACCAGTCAATTGGCCTCCCAAGCGTTCGACCATCTTTCCCAGCCGAGTGCTCATAGCGGCCTTCCTTGAACTTTACTTGTTGAGTGCTTTCAGGACCTTGTCCGTGATGTCGATACGCGGGCTGGCATAAACAGCTTCCTGAAACACGATATCGTATTTCTCGGTTTCAGCAATTTGCTTGATGACCTTGTTGGTCCGTTCAAGCACAGTTGCCAGTTCCTCATTGCGACGCTGGTTCAGATCTTCACGGAATTCGCGCTGCTTGCGCTGGAATTCCTTGTCCAGGTCCGCCAGCTCTCGTTGGCGCCTGACGCGATCGGATTCAGACAACACGGCCGCATCCTTGTCGAGCTTGTCGGACATTGCCTTGAGGCGTGCCGCCATGTCTTGCAATTCCTTGTCACGACGAGAAAATTCCTGTTCGATCTTGGCTTGCGCAGCCTTCGCCGGCGCGGCCTCACGGAAGATGCGTTCAGTGCTGACAAAACCGATTTTGGATTCCTGAGCATTGGCTGCAAATGGCAGTACGCACATCGCGAGCAGAAGCATCAGCCTGGAAGGAGTCGATACGTTGTTAAGAAACTTCAAGGTCGTTCTCCGCAAATCAAATTGCTATTATGCCACTGTACAATCAGAAGCCGGTGCCAAGCTGGAACTGCAGCGTCTGTGTGCGATCGTCCGGCTTGGCATTCAGTGCCTTGCCATAGCTCAGCTTCAACGGTCCGATCGGCGAAACCCAGCTCACGCCGATACCTGCAGCGTATCGCAGCTGGGACAACTCCACCTTCTGGCCTTCGGCGTAGACATTGCCGCCATCCAGGAAGGTGAACCAGCGCAATGTACGATCCGCACCGGATCCCGGGAACGGCAATTGCAACTCTGCGTTGCCGATGATCCGCGTCGTGCCGCCCAAGGGGTCGCCATTGAGTGCACGCGGTCCAAGCGAAGAACCATCGTAACCACGAACGGAACCAATGCCGCCCGCATAGAAGTTCTTGAAGATCGGGTATCGCTTGCCCTCAAGGCCATGGCCGTAGTCGACCTCACCGTTCAACGCAAGCGTCATCGTGCGGCTTAACGGCTTGAACCACTGGTGCTGGTAGATTGCGCGATAGTACTTCAGTGAACCCGCAGGGGCCACTTCGAGGTTGACCCGCTGGTAGCGTCCGACGGTTGGCACCAGCGTGCTGTCTCGGCTGTCGCGCTGCCAAGCAATAGTCAACGGGAAGCTATGGGTGGTCGCAGTCGTGCCATCGCCGAAGTCGGTGACGTAACGCTTGTACAGCTCAGGACTGTCGTTATAACCGGGTACG
>DASVLM010000483.1:0-3978 GCA_036384875.1 Noviherbaspirillum sp. | reverse complement strand
CGGGCGGCAGCCAGTTCAAGCAAGGTCAGGCCGGCGCCTTGCTGATGACGCGGCGGATGGTGGAAGCGAGATCTTCGGCAAGGAACTTGGCAACGTACGCGTCGGCGCCGACACTCTTGACGTGGTTCTCGTTGGTCGAGCCCGACAGAGAGGAATGGATCACCACCGGAAGGCCCTGGAAGCGCGGGTCCTGCTTGATGTTGCGGGTGAGGGTGAAGCCATCCATTTCCGGCATTTCGAGATCGCTCAGGACCAAGGCGACCTTGTCGGATAGCGACACGCCTTCCTTCTTCACCTGGTCTGAAATGTCCAGCAGCTTTTCCCAGGCTTCCTTGCCGGACTTGGTCATGATGTAAGGCGCGCCCAGCGCTTGCAGTGATTGCTCGATCAGAGTGCGGGCGATGTGCGAGTCGTCGGCGGCAAGGATCACGGAACCCTGTTTCATCGGCAGGTTCGGCCCAATGGTTTCCGGATCGATGTCCGGACCCTTCGAGGGCGTCATGTCGCGCAGGATGGTTTCAACGTCCAGCACTTGCGCCAGGCGCGTGTCCTGCACATTGCCGTCGATGCGCGCAATGCTCGTCACATAGGCGCCGGCAGCCGTGCCTTCAGCCGACAGCACATCCTTCCACTCGAGACGGACGATTTCGTCGACGGACTCGACCGCGAAAGCTTGCGTGGTACGCGCGAATTCGGTGATGAGCAGGATGTTAAGACCCTTGGTCGGATTGCATCCCACGACAGCTGGCAGATCGATCACCGGAATGACCTGGCCGCGCAGGTTGACCACGCCCAGCATGTGCGGATGCGATTCGGCGATCGAGGTCAGTGCCGGCATCGCAGCGATTTCCCGGATCTTGAAAACGTTCATTCCGTATAGCTCGGAGTGAGTGCCGTCCGGGTCACCGCCGAGGCGGAACAGCAGCAGTTCGAACTTGTTGGAGCTGGTGAGGTTACTGCGTTCGTCAACTTCCTGTTGCACGTTTGTCATGATCGTTCCTGCCGCGTCCTTTGACTGTAAGGGAACTCGATTATATGCCTCGCATCCCGGCGCGGCTTTCAAAATTTGCGCAAAATCAAGCCTCGTGGGGAAGCGGCATCGGCCGGATTCGCCCGCACATCCGACCGATCATCGAGCGAAAGTCTTGGCCCTGGCAGTCAATATAGAGGTGAATTGGAAACGGCGGAAGTGAAGCGCCATGAAGCATCGTGAAGTGTTGCAGATGTTCCACGCGTAATAATTTGACATGCTGAAACACAATTCCTGATTGGCGGAAGCTCGTTTGAAAAAAACCGGGCTTTGTCAGGAATTCGTCAGTCTTTTTCAGGCTTAAAGGTTTAATCTGGAGTCGAAGCAATCGATACTTGCTTTGTCTCATCCGCGACTTTTATGTTCGGATTTCGCCCACAAGCCTTGCGCTGTGGGCTTTTTTCTTTTGCGCGCCGCAACACTCATTTGGCATGCGGCAGTGCCTTCTTGCAGAGCATGGCAGTCGGTTCATCCTTGCAGCGTTTTTCAATGACGAGGTCCACCACCACCGTCGCGATGATGCCGACAATACCAAGCAGGACCATGAGCTTGATGATGGTCAGCCCTGCCTGCCGCCGAGTGCGCGGGAATTTCATAACGCTTCGACCTGTGTTTGTCAGCGTTCGCCGGCGGCAGTTGATCCCGGCTTTACCTCCGCCAGGTGGGCCGCCTGCCGATTGCTTGTTTCCGATTTTGCCTGGTGCACGCCGTATAGTTCCGACGGTGCGGAGACGCATGCGGAGAGCATGCCGGCTGCAATTGCCGAGATCAGATATTTCATGGTGTTCCCTCGCAAGCTGATTGAGCCGTTTGAGCATAGCGCTGCGGCATGCGAGCTTGTTGACGGAGATCGTGCAGGCGGGCATGCCTTGATTTTCATCAACGGAACTTTTTCCATGCAGATCAATTACATAGGATGCGTTCTGGCGGGTTATCCACAACCTTGACCACAGCTTGTGTTGATAACAGGGAAGGGGAGTGAGGGGATAGGCCGGACAGGAATCGCGTTGACGATCCCCATCCGGCGGTCAGTCTTGCGTCAGGCGACGATCAGAACATGTGGCGGACGCCGAACTGGAAGGTACGGTCGCTGTCCCCCAGGTTCGCGGCGTTCAAACGAACCCGACTGTCGTTCTTGGTATAACCGGCCGAAGTGTAGAAGTTGGTGCGCTTCGATACGGCGTAGGTATAGCCGATGGCGTACTGGTTTGACAGCCCCGCGGATTGGTCCCGGAAATTGTTGCGAACCCAGGATGCCTGCACGCTGCCGGCACCGCCGACAGGAGCCGACACGCCCAGCATGTAATTGCGATCCGTGAGGCTCGGGCCACCCGTATCCGAACGCGTATCTGCATAGGCGAAGTGGACCTTTGCCATGTTGAAGTCATATGTCGCACCGAGGAACCCGGTTCGCACATTCAAGGCCGGTGCCGGAGTTGCGGGAACGCCGAGAAGCGTCGCAAAGTCGGCAGCCTGGTTTCCGGCCAGCGCCAGGGAGGGAGCGGACGCCCGGTCATACACCAATTGAACGTTGATCGGGCCATTCACGTAACTGAGAGCAGCATTCCAGGCGCGGTTGGCAGAGAAGCTGCCCGCTGCTTCGCCAAAGCTGTACGATACCGTTGCGGTTGCGCCTGCAAAATCCGGCGAGGTATAGCTGATCGTGTTGTCCGAACGTGACAAGGGATCGCGCAGATACAGCCCGTAGCCGAAGGCCGCCTGCAGGTTGCCCGCTTGGTTGATGTGGAACGGATCGACTGCATCGGCCGCGTAATACAGCGGTGTTTGCTGGCGACCGAGTTTGATCGTGCCAAAGCCGCTCTTCAAACCTACCCAGGCCTGACGGCCGAACAGGCGGCCGCCCTGACCCATGGTGCCGTCATCGGTATTGAAGCCGCTCTCCAGGGTGAAGATTGCAGACATGCCGCCGCCGAGATCTTCCGAGCCCTTGAAGCCGACACGACTGCCGCTCTGCTGGCCGCTCTGCAGTTTCCAGGTCTTGCCTGCTGCCGATCCGCCATTATCGTAATTGACGCCGGCGTCGACGACACCATAAAGGGTGACATTGCTCTGCGCCTGTGCCGCGCCCGCGAAGGCGCCCAGCACTGCCAGTGCAAGGAACGATTTTTTCATCTTCTTTCCTTTCTTCAAATGAGTCATGGTTGTCTGTTGATCGAGAACCTTGATGCTAGGCCTCTTTGCAGACGCGCACGTCCGCAGTGGTCAAAGGTCGTGTCGCGTCGTGGCATAAATGAGACAAAGCGGCTTGTGCGATTCAAGTGCAATCGGTAGGGCAAACCAAAAAATTTCGTGTGCTCATTAAATGAGCAACTTGATGCACACTGAAAATCTTTTCCCCCTGTTGCACAGCCTTGCTTCACGCGAAACCTTTCCTTGCGCATGACATGAAGAAGTGCTCTTGGTTCCGTTAGTGCTGGGTTCAGCAGTGCCGCGCATTGCAGATGCATCGATGCGCGAAGTCGTACAATCGGGAAATGACACCATGTGAAGAACAGGAGCGCGCGTGAAGATACAGATTGCTTCCGACCTGCATCTCGATTTACTGCATCAACGCTTTCCGGATTTTCGCGCTGTCGAGTACACCGGCGCAGAGGTGCTCGTGATCGCAGGCGATATCCATCTGCATGATGAAGCCATCGCTGCGTTTCGCGATTGGCCCGTACCGGTGATCTATGTGCACGGCAATCATGAACTGTACGGCAGCAGCCGCGCACAAGTGCTCGAGCGATTGCGTGCGTCGTCCGCCGGCACGCGTGTGCATTTCCTCGAACAGGACGAATACATCGTTGATGGCGTCCGCTTCCTCGGCTGCTGCTTGTGGACGGACTTCATGCTGTTCGCAGGCATGTGCGAACAGGCGATGCAGGAGTCGGATCGCTGCCTGATGGATTTCAGGAAGATAGTGAACGAAGATGGCACGCCGTTTT
>DASVLM010000482.1:0-3496 GCA_036384875.1 Noviherbaspirillum sp. | reverse complement strand
GCCTGGCGCTGTCAATCCGATGACGTTTATCATCGGCGAATTTATCAAGATTGCGTTGACGATCGCGCTATTGGGCGCGGTGGTCTGGCTGTACCGCGATTTGAACTGGCTGGCGCTGATCGCCGCCTTCATCGTGGCGCTGAAAAGTTACATCATCTTATTGTTTAGGCACTGACATGTCCACTCCAACGACTGAAGCGGCGACGCACGCGCCCACCGCGTCTGAATACATTGTCCACCACCTCGGACACCTCTCCACGCACCATCAGGAAAAGATCGTCGATTTCTCGATCATCAACATGGATACCGTATTCTGGTCCGTGGCGATGGGCGTGCTCGGCTGCCTCTTCATGTTCATGGCTGCCCGCAAGGCAACCTCCGGTGTGCCCGGCCGCTTCCAGGCTTTCGTCGAGATGATCGTCGAGCTGGTCGAAGACCAGTCCAAGGCTATCGTTCACGGCGACCGCACCTTCATCGCTCCGCTTGCCCTGACGGTGTTTGTCTGGGTCGCACTGATGAACTCCCTCGACTTCCTGCCCGTCGACCTTTTCTCCGGCATCTTCCGCCTTCTCGGTATCGAGACTCACCATCGCGTCGTGCCGACCGCCGACTTGAACGGCACACTCGGCATGTCGTTCGGCGTGCTGGCACTGATGCTGTACTACGGCATCAAGATCAAGGGCCTCGGCGGCTGGCTGCATGAGCTGTTCGCTGCGCCGTTCGGCATCGCGCTCGCGCCGTTCAACCTGCTCCTGAACATCATCGAGTACCTGGCCAAGGCCGTGTCGCTCGGCATGCGACTCTTCGGCAATATGTACGCTGGCGAACTGCTGTTCCTGTTGATCGCGCTCCTTGGCTCGACTGCGACCGCATTCGGTTTTGTCGGCCAGGTGATTGCGGGTTCGGCATGGGCGATCTTCCACATCCTGATCGTGTTCCTGCAAGCCTTCATCTTCATGATGCTGACCCTCGTCTACATGGGCCAGGCGCACGAAGGCCACTAAGCCCAAGCGAACCATAGTCAAAGAATTTCGGAATCGAAAGATAGTAGTAAGCAAAGAAGTTTAGTTTTACGTTTTTTATTTATAACCTTAACCATTGAAGGAACTCTCATGACTGACGTCTCTTTTGTTGCTCTGGCTTGCGGCTTGATCATTGGCCTGGGTGCTATCGGCGCCTGTATCGGTATCGCCATCATGGGCGGCAAGTACCTGGAATCCTCCGCTCGTCAGCCTGAACTGATGAACACCCTGCAGACCAAGATGTTCCTGCTGGCTGGTCTGATCGACGCTGCGTTCCTGATCGGTGTCGGTATCGCCATGCTGTTCGCGTTCGCAAATCCGTTCAAAGGGTAATCGGGCTCGACAGCCTGAACATTGAGCTGCCGAACCTTCGTGTTCGGCATTCTTTACTCTAGAGGGGAAATACCGTGAACTTAAATGCAACTTTGTTTGCGCAGTTCGTGGTCTTCTTCATCCTCGCGTGGTTCACGATGAAGTTCGTGTGGCCGCCGTTGATGAAGGCGCTGGACGACCGCGCCGAGAAGATTGCGAACGGTCTGGCCGCCGCCGACCGTGCCAAGACAGAGATGGCCGCCGCTGAAAAGCGTGCCCACGCCGAACTGTCCGCCGCCCGCGACGAAGGCCAGAAGCGCATTGCCGACGCCGAGAAGCGCGCCAATGCTATCATCGAAGAAGCCAAGAAGACTGCATCCGACGAAGCTGCGCGCATCATTGCCGCTGCCAAGGCCGACGCAGAACAGCAAGTGACTCGCGCACGCGACGAACTGCGCAACCAGGTCGCCGCCCTTGCGGTCACCGGTGCAGAGCAGATTCTGAAACGTGAGGTGAATGCAGCGGCCCACGCCGAGCTGCTGAACCAACTGAAGACCGAGCTGTAATCATGGCCGAACTCGCAACGATTGCTCGCCCTTACGCAGAAGCACTGTTTCGTGTAGCCCAATCCGGCAACATCGCCGCCTGGTCCGACCTCGTGTCGGAGATGGCCGCAGTTGCCGCACTCCCCGACGTCAAGTCCTTTGCTGCGAATCCGAAAATCTCGGACAAGCAGGTCATTGACACTTTCCTGTCGCTGTTGAAGTCCAACGTCACGCCCGAAGCGAAAAACTTCGTCGAGGCGGTGGTCGAAAACGGCCGCCTGTCGCTGTTGCCCGAAATCGGTGCCCAATTCCACGAGCTGAAGAATGCCGCGGAAGGTGCTGCCGACCTCGAGATCACCAGCGCCTACGAGATGACCGACGCGCAGGTGAAGGATCTGGTTGCGACGCTGGAGAAGAAATTCGGCCGCAAGCTCAATCCGACCGTCAAGGTGGACAACTCGCTGATCGGCGGCGTACGTGTCGCAGTGGGCGACGAAGTGCTCGACACTTCGGTTCGCGCAAAGCTGCAGAAGATGTACGTCGCGCTCGCGTCGTGATTGGCCGCGTAAGCAGAGATTAAAAAATTTAGGAGTTAACATGCAACTCAACCCGTCTGAAATCAGCGAACTGATCAAGAGCCGGATTCAAGGCCTTGGCGATTCCGCTGAGATTCGCAATCAAGGCACGGTAATTTCCGTGACCGACGGTATCTGCCGCATTCACGGCTTGTCCGATGCGATGCAAGGCGAAATGCTGGAGTTTCCGGGTAACACGTTCGGCCTCGCACTGAACCTCGAGCGCGACTCCGTCGGCGCCGTTATCCTGGGTGAATACGAGCACATTTCCGAAGGCGACACCGTCAAGACCACCGGCCGAGTGCTGGAAGTCCCGGTCGGCCCGGAACTGATCGGCCGCGTCGTGAACGCGCTGGGCCAGCCGATCGACGGCAAGGGTCCGGTCAACGCCAAGATGACCGACGTGATCGAAAAGGTTGCGCCGGGCGTTATCGCACGTCAGTCCGTGTCACAGCCGATGCAAACCGGCCTGAAGGCAATCGACTCGATGGTGCCGATCGGCCGTGGCCAGCGCGAGCTGATCATCGGCGACCGTCAGACCGGCAAGTCCGCCGTCGCAGTCGATACGATCATCAACCAGAAGGGCCAGAACATGACGTGTATCTACGTCGCGATCGGCCAGAAGGCTTCGACGATCAAGAACATCGTGCGCGCGCTCGAAGAAAACGGCGCGATGGAATACACCATCGTCGTCGCCGCTTCCGCCTCCGAATCCGCAGCGATGCAATACATCGCCGCCTACTCGGGCTGCACGATGGGCGAATACTTCCGCGACCGCGGTGAAGATGCGCTGATCATTTATGACGACCTGTCCAAGCAAGCTGTGGCATACCGTCAGGTATCGCTGCTGCTGCGCCGCCCGCCGGGCCGCGAAGCTTACCCGGGCGACGTGTTCTACCTGCACAGCCGTCTGCTCGAGCGCGCTGCTCGCGTGAACCCCGACTACGTCGAAGCGTTCACCAAGGGCGCCGTCAAGGGCAAGACCGGTTCGCTGACCGCACTGCCGATCATCGAAACGCAAGCCGGCGACGTGTCCGCATTC
>DASVLM010000481.1:0-5124 GCA_036384875.1 Noviherbaspirillum sp. | reverse complement strand
CGCAGGTGCAGCATCCGCACAGTCCAATGTCACGATCTACGGTGTGGTCGATATGGGCCTTGCCCGTACCGACAATGGTTCCACCACGACCACCAGCCTGGACAGCGGCAAGCAGAGCGGTAGCCGCATCGGCTTCAAGGGTGTGGAAGACCTCGGCGGCGGCCTGTCGGCAGTCTTCAACTTGGAAAACGGCTTCAATGCCGACACTGGTGCGCAGGCTGATGCCGCGCGCCTGTTCAATCGTCAGGCATGGGTAGGTCTGGCTGGCGGCTTCGGCACGGTCAAGGCCGGTCGTCAGTTCACCCCGGTGTATGCCAACCTGGGCACGTTCGACCCGTTCGCTGACGGGCTCGCAGGCGATTCCGCACGTATTTTCAATACTGAATACGAAGGCAGCCGTTTCGACAACGACCTGACCTACCACTTTGAAGCTAACGGTTTCCGCGGCGAACTGCAGTACGCCTTCGGTGAAGTGGCTGGCAATTCCAGCGCCAAGCGCGCCCTCGGCGGTTTCGCTGGTTACAAGAACGGCCCGATCGACGCAGTCGTCACCTACACCAAGGTTGGCAACGATGCAGGTACCGACGATCGTCGCACCTGGTTGATCGGTGCTAACTACGACTTCGGCATGGTCAAGCCTTACGTTGCTTACGCTACGGTCAAGGGCAAGACTGGCGCTGCTACCGCTGACACGGACGTTCGTGACTGGCTGCTCGGCCTGACCGCTCCGGTTGGTTCCGCTGGTACCGTGATGGCTTCCTTCGCGAAGAAGAACGACCGCGCAACTTCCAATGAAGATGCGAAGCAGTGGGCCATCGGCTACTCGCACGCTCTGTCCAAGCGCACCAACCTGTACACCAGCTACGGCCGTCTGACCAACGACTCCGGTTCGACCCTGCGTGTTCCTGTTGCAGGCAACACGGCAACCGAATTCAACGTCGGTATCCGCCACATGTTCTAATCCATCGCGGGCACTAGCCCGTAATGGCGAAGACATCAAAAACGGTGCGCATTGCGCACCGTTTTTTTTAGGCGGTCGGCAACGAAAGTCTCATCCTCGCTTCGGAATTTCCAATCCCCTCGCCACCGCAGGGCGTGCAACAAATGCCTCCAGCACTCGCGTCACGTTCGGAAAATCCTTGATTCCCACCAAATCTCCTGCCTCATAAAAGCCGATCAGGTTGCGCACCCAGGGAAAGGTGGCGATATCTGCAATCGTGTACTCATCGCCCATGATCCACTGCCGGTTCGCAAGCCGCTGCTCCAGCACGCCGAGCAACCTGCGTGATTCGGCGACATAACGGTCGCGCGGACGCTTGTCTTCGTAATCCTTGCCGGCGAACTTGTTGAAGAAGCCGAGCTGTCCGAACATCGGGCCGATGCCGCCCATCTGGAACATCAGCCACTGGATGGTTTCATAGCGAAGTGCGGGATCTCGCGGAACGCACTTCCCGCACTTGTCAGCCAGGTAAATCAGGATTGCGCCCGACTCGAACAGAGGCAGCGGTTTGCCGCCGGGGCCATCCGGATCGATGATGGCCGGGATCTTGTTGTTCGGATTGAGCGACAGGAATTCCGGCGACATCTGGTCGTTGGTCTGGAAGCTGACGAGATGCGGTTCATAAGGCAGGCCGGTTTCCTCCAGCATGATGGAAACCTTGACGCCATTGGGCGTCGGCAGCGAGTAGAGCTGGATGCGGTCGGGATGCTGCGCCGGCCACTTGCCGGTGATAGGGAAAGCGGAGAGATCGGTCATGGTGTTCCTTCGACGTAAGACTATGATTCAAGGCGATGAAAGGCGATGAATCGGCGGAACGGCCAATATAAACATTCCGGCAATTTCCTGCTTGCGGTGGTTTGACATGGATACGCTGCCGCAAGATACTCCGACGACCAGTGTCCTGATGCACCATAACGATTCATCCGGAGTGCGAAGCATGATGCAAGAGTTTCCCTTTCCGATTCGCAAGGAATGCCCGCCCGGCGCCTGCGTTTGCGGACGGGATGAGTTGCTCAACAATCCCGAGGCCGACCTTCGTGTGCTGCGGCTGACCAGCATGGAAGAGCGCAAGCTTATCGAGCGCATCGAGAATATTTCCAGCTACGAGGACTTGAAACATGTCGCCGAGCGCATGCATGCGCAACTCGGCATCCTGCTCACGATCACACCCGGCCCGAACGAAGTGCGTACCGTGCGCGGGTTCATCATCCAGCTTGCCGACCAGCCGGGGTTGTGCAAGAAACTGCGGCAGTCGATTCCGGCGGCAGTGCGGCGCTGCCTCGAACGCAAGCCCGAGATCGCCTACGCGATTCTGGATGCGCATGATTTGTTCGGGATGGGGTAGTGAGACTGAAATGTTTCCTTTCTGATCATTTATCAAACGCGTGACTTCGCCGCTGAAGAACCCGCGCTTTGGCTATAATTTCCCCCTTCGCCCGGATCCAGCCCCTCCCATGTCGCTCCTCGCCCACCAGCTCGAACTGCTGTCGCCCGCCAAAACCGCCGAGATCGGGCGTGAAGCCATATTGCACGGGGCGGACGCTGTCTATATCGGCGGCCCTTCTTTCGGGGCACGCCACAATGCAAGCAATCCGCTGGAGGACATTGCGGCGCTGGTGGAATTTGCGCATCGTTACCATGCGCGCATCTTCGTCACGATGAACACCATCCTGCACGATGCCGAGCTGGAGCTGGCACGCAAGCAGATCTGGCAGTTGTACGAGGCGGGCGTCGACGCGCTGATCGTGCAGGACATGGGCCTGTTGGAAATGGACTTGCCGCCGATACAACTGCATGCCAGCACGCAATGCGATATCCGCACCGTGGACAAGGCGCGTTTCCTCGGCGCCGTGGGTTTCTCCCAGTTGGTGCTGGCGCGCGAATTGACGCTGGAGCAGATCCGCCAGATCCGTGAACAAGTCGATACGCCGCTGGAGTATTTCATCCACGGTGCGCTGTGCGTGGCGTTTTCCGGCCAGTGCTATATCTCCCATGCCGACACCGGCCGCAGCGCCAATCGCGGCGATTGCTCGCAGGCGTGCCGCCTGCCGTACACCCTCACTGACGGCGAGGGCCGCGTGGTGGCCTACGAAAAGCACCTGCTGTCGATGAAGGACAATGACCAGAGCCGCAACCTGGAGGCGCTGATCGATGCCGGCATCCGCTCGTTCAAGATCGAGGGCCGCTACAAGGACATGGGCTATGTGAAGAACATCACCGGCCACTATCGCCTGCTGCTCGACGAAATCCTGGAGCGGCGCCCCGAATTTGCGCGTGCTTCAAGCGGCACTACCCGCCTGCTGTTTTCGCCGGACGTGGACAAGAATTTCCACCGCGGCCACACCGATTATTTCGCGCAGGGGCGTCAGCAGGATATCGGTGCCTTCGATTCACCGAAGTACCTGGGAGTGGAACTGGGTACCGTCAGCCGCATCGGCGCCGATTACTTCGACTTGCTGGCAAACGCGGCAATGGCCAATGGCGACGGCTTGAATTACATGCACAAGCGCAGCACGGTCGGCATCCAGGCCAACAAGGTGGAGAAGCTTGGCGAGGACGAAGGCGGCCAGCGCTGGCGCGTGTTCCCCAATGAGGCAATGAATGCCTTGACCGGCCTGAAGGTCGGCAGCGTCATTCATCGCAATCGCGACCATCAATGGGAAGGCGCGCTGCAGAAGAAGTCGTCCGACCGCAAGGTGAGCGTGCAGATGACCTTGTCCGAGCAAGCCGGCGGCCTGCGCCTCTCGATTCGCGATGAAGACGGCATCGCCAGCATGACCGATGCAATGATTGAATTGCAGCCGGCACAGCAGGCCGCGCAAGCCGAAGCGTCGCTGCGCGCCAGCCTCGGCAAGCTCGGCAACACGATGTTCGAAGCTGGCGACATCGCGTTGGCGCTGTCGCAGCCATGGTTCGTGCCTTCGGCGGCGATCAATGCATTGCGCCGCGATGCGATTGCTGCGCACGAGGCAGCGCGCCTGTCAGCCTGGCAGCGTCCGCTGCGCAAGGCACCTGCGGAGCCGTGCCCTGTTTATCCGGAGACGCAGCTCTCTTATCTGGCCAACGTCTATAACGAGAAGGCGCGTGCCTTCTATCAGAAGCACGGTGTGCAGCTGATCGATGCCGCTTATGAAGCGCACGAGGAAGCGGGCGAGGTGTCGCTGATGATCACCAAGCATTGCCTGCGTTTCTCCTTCAACCTCTGTCCCAAGCAGGCCAAGGGCGTGCAGGGCGTGCAAGGGCAGGTGCGCGCGGAACCGATGACGCTGGTGAGCGGCAATGAGCGCTACACCTTGCGCTTCGATTGCAAGCCGTGCGAGATGCATGTCGTCGGCGCGATGAAGCCTGGCATCCTCAATTCACCGCCGCCATCGGCCGTGCCTTACAGCCCGGTAGTGTTTCACCGCAAGCGGCCTGCTGCCAAGTCGGCTGGTTGAATCCGCTAGTAATCGAAGCCGATTCCTCCCGCCTTGTACACATCTGCTGCGGCGATGATCTTCTTGTCGCGCAGGAAGCGCGCCACGATCTTGACTGCACTCAGCCGGGCCGTGTCCTCGCTCATGTACAGGGCCAGTTCGCGCTTGAGCTCAATCGGAATGCTGGCTAGTTTTGCGCCCGTCGGGACCGGATAAGACGCCAGGCGCGGCATGATGGTGAAGCCCAGCCCGCGCGCTACCATCGCCAGAATGCCGAGATCGTTGGTCATGCGGCGCGAAGCCTTGCCTTCGTAGCCGGCCGCGCGACAGCGCTCCAGCGTGGACGCGCCGTCGGCGTTCTGCGGCTGGATGTAGTCGAGGCCGTCGAACTGCTTCCATGCGGACGGGTTGCGCAACCTCGTGCCTGCCGGGACGACAGCCGCGTACTCGTCATGCAGATAGCGCAGCTGCACAAAGCGGTCGTCATCCGAACGCCGTGCGATACCGATGTCGGCACGTCCCTGTTCCACGGTCTTGATGATGGCGCTGCTGTAGCCGTCGGCGCTGTCGTCCACATCGACCTGTATCCCGGGATGCTTGCGGCCCAGCGCTTCCAGCACCGGCGGCAGCAGGTGGGTGCCGACGCTGCGAAAGCATGCGATGCGCACCTGGGCCGTTACCGTGCGGTCTCCGGCAGCAGCAGCGGGA
>DASVLM010000480.1:0-3290 GCA_036384875.1 Noviherbaspirillum sp. | reverse complement strand
CTGCCTGATGCGGCAGGAACAAGCTGCGACCGTCACGGCAGTGACGGATACGACCTTGCTCGTCATCCCGGAACAGACCGTTCACCTGATACTCGGCCGCAACGCCAAGCTGGGCGAAGTGCTGGAAGAACGCATCCGCGTGATGGAACGCGAATTGCAACGGCAGAAGAAATTGGCCGAGCGGCGCAAGCGCCCCGTCATCCTCGACCTGCATTCGAAGCCTGCACTCGGCGAAAAAGTGATCCGCCGCTTTCCACTGGTGGAGCAGGCGGAGGAAATGGATTGCGGCGCCGCCTGCCTCGCGATGCTGTGCCGCCATTACGGCATCTCCATGACGCTCGGCAAGCTGCGCGAACTGGCGAACGTGACCACGCAGGGCGCGACACTGGAAAGCCTCGCGCGCGCCGGCGAATCGCTCGGCTTCACCACGCGCGGCGTGCAGTGCACCTACGAAGCCTTGCAGGGCTTCGAGCTGCCCTTCATTGCGCACTGGGAAGGCTATCACTACATCATTGTCTACGGCATCTCGAAGGAGCAGGTGTGGGTGGCGGACCCGGCGGTCGGCTTCAAGAAGATGAACGTGGAGGAATTCGAGCGCGGATGGCGCGGCACCTGCCTGCTGTTTACGCCGGGCGACAACCTCGCGCAACTTGCGGTATCGCGTTCGCCCTGGGTGCGGTTCGCCGGCTACCTGCGGCCATACAAGAAAATACTGCTGCACCTCTTCCTCGCCACCTTCGTGATCCAGGTGCTGGGCGTGGTGCCGCCGATGATCATCCAGAACATCCTCGACGGCGTGGTGGTGCACCAGAACCTGAGCCTGTTGCACTTGCTCATTGTCGGCCTCATCGTGTCGAACCTGTTCACGCAGATCATGACCACCATACGCGCCTATCTCGCGAACTTCATGGTGCGCAACATGGACTTCGCGATGATGTCGCAATTCTTCAAGCACACGATGTCTCTGCCGTTTTCGTTCTTCGCGAAACGCAAGGCGGGCGACATCCTCGCCCGCTTCGAAGAAAACCTCACCATCCGCTCCTTCCTCACCGAATCGACGGTCACCACCGTGCTGAACCTGCTGATGGTCTTCATCTACTTCAGCATCATGTTCATGTACAACGTGAAGATGACGCTGGTATTGATCGCTTTCGTCATTCCCATCATGGGCCTGACGGTGCTGGTGACGCCCAAGGTGAAAAGCTATGCGCGCGAAGCCTTCACTGCCACCACCGAGGCAAAGGCGACGCTGATGGAAACGCTGGGCGGCGTGGAAACGGTGAAGGGCATGGGCATCGAGCGCCCGGTGCGCCTGAAGTGGGAAAAGAAATACGCCAAGGCGCTGGAAGTGCAGTACCGTGCGCAATCCTTTAGCATCCTCGTCGGACTGATCAGCCAGTTGCTTAACGCGGCCACCACCATCGCCATCCTGTGGGTCGGCGCCAACCTCGTGCTGGCGCGCGAACTCACCATCGGCCAGCTGATCGCCTTCAATGCCTTGATGGGCAGCGTGCTGTCGCCGCTGATGGGGCTGGTCGGATTGTGGAGCCGCCTGAATGACGCCGGCGTCGCGATGGAACGCCTGGGCGATGTGCTCGACATGGAGCCCGAGCAGAAACCGGAAGACCTGCCCTCGCGCGTGCTGCTGCCGGACCTGCAGGGCGAGATCAAGCTCGACGGCGTCTACTTCCGTTACGGCGGCAACGACACGCCCTATGTGCTGGAAAACATCTGCCTCGACATCAAGCCCGGCGAACTCGTCGCGGTGGTCGGGCGCAGCGGCTCCGGCAAGACCACGTTGGCCAAGCTGCTGGTCGGATTCTATCCGCCGAGCGAGGGCAGGATCATGGTCGATGGCTACGACGTCAGCGTGATCGACAAGGAGTACTACCGCGCGCAAGTCGGTTATGTCATGCAAAGCAACCTGCTGTTCTCCGGCACCATCGCGGAAAACATCGCCAGCGGAGACGAGAGCCCGGATCGCAGGCGCATCGAGGAAGTGGCGCGGCTGGCCGACGCACATCCCTTCATCAGCAAGATGCCGCTCGGCTACGAACAGGTCGTGGGCGAGCGCGGCGTCGGTCTCTCGGGCGGTCAGATCCAGCGGCTGTGCATCGCTCGCGCGCTCTATCACGATCCGCGCCTCCTGGTGTTCGATGAAGCCACCTCCGCGCTCGACACGCAATCGGAGAGCAACATCATCGCCAGCATGCACGAGATACTCAAGGGCCGCACCGCCGTCATCATCGCGCACCGTCTTTCCACGATCATGCGCGCCGACAAGATCCTGGTGCTGTATGAAGGATCGATCGTCGAACAGGGACGCCACGAGGAACTGGTGAGCCGGCGCGGCATGTATTACCAGTTAATCCAGAAACAGTTGAGCGCGGCATGAAGATACTCGACCAGCCGATGGACGAAGACGGCACCGGCAACCCGGCGCTTTCCTATGCGGGCTTGCTGGAGAAAATAGAAATCCTGCGCTCGACGCTGCGCTGGGCGTCGAAGCTGGAGCGACCCGAGATCGAAAAGCTCTTGCGGCAGGCCAGCGCCTTGCGCGATGAAGTGATGCAGATGTCGCACAAGGAACGCTTCGTGAAGGCCGCCGCATCGGAATTGCCTGTCGAAGGCCAGACGCCGGGACAGCGAAGGCAGGCCCTGCTTGGCCGCAGCTTCGTCTTTGAAGGCGTGTTCGGCGACAACCCCAAACTGCTCGATGCGCTGGAAGTCGCCGAGAAAGCCGCACCCACCGATCTGCCGGTATTGATCGACGGCGAGAGCGGCACCGGCAAGGAATTGATGGCGAAGGTGATCCACGCCAACGGCTCGCGTGCGGACCGGCCCTACATCTCCGTGAACTGCGGCGCCATCCCGGAAAACCTGCTGGAGTCCGAACTCTTCGGCCACAAGAAGGGCGCGTTCACCGGCGCCGTCAACGACCGCAAGGGCAAGTTCGAGAGCGCGCACAAGGGTACCATCTTCCTCGATGAAATCGGCGAACTGCCGCTGCCCGGCCAGGTGAAGCTGTTGCGCGTATTGCAGGCGCACGAGATCCAGCGCGTCGGCTCGGATGAAATCATCGAAGTGGATACGCGCATCGTCGCCGCTACCAACAAGAACCTGCGCAAGCTGATCGAACAGGGCAGCTTCCGTGAAGACCTGTTCTATCGCTTGAGTGTCATCCACATCACGCTGCCCTCGCTGCGCGAGCGCAAGGACGAGATACCGCTGCTGATTTCCTATTACGGCGGCGAAGCGGCCGAAGCGCTCAAGCGCAGGCCGATACGCAT
>DASVLM010000479.1:0-6218 GCA_036384875.1 Noviherbaspirillum sp. | reverse complement strand
CAGCGGGATTGGTTTCGAGGCCGCTATTGCGCCGGAAACCGCGTCAGATACTGCGCATGATGTCGCACCGGATATCGCATCAGGAATCGGTGCGCGGTTCCGGCGGCGGCGTGTTGGCGGGCGGCTGCGGGGTTTCCTTCGGCTGCTCCTGCGGCGGCGGATCGGGAATGGCGATCATCGAGCAGGACGCAGCCAGTTGCTGTGCGAATACCGGCGCCATCAGCGTCTTGTAGTGCGAGCGCTTGAATTGCGCAGTGACGGGAATCAATTCGTTGCCTGCAGGTTTGTCGACACGTTTCCATAGCAGCATGCCATGCGACAGCTTCAGCTCCGCTTCCACGCCGCGCGGCGCCTTGCTGCGCACGCTTGCCACGCTGACAGTGGCGGTGTCCTCTTCGACGTCGCCGCTAACGGAGGGCATGGAAGGATTGACCGCTTCATCCACCATGTCGGCGGACGGCGTGGCGAACACATGCGCGCCGCACAGCTTGTTTTGCTTCTGGTATAGCTCGAGCACGAATTGCGCGCATTTGCCGGGAGCGGCCGCTACGCCGCGCGGACACACGGCGGCGGTCCAGACACCCGCGAAATTGCCGGCTGCCCGCGCAGCGGGAAAGCTTGCAGCAAGAACAAGGAGAATGACGAATCGGCGCATGGCTTGAACAGCTTATGCGGGTGCGCCGCCACCCTCATTGCGTTGAAACAAGGAGACGGATGAGGAGAATCAGGATGGCTTGCGACACTGCCGGCATGAAAGACTGTGCCGGCTCAGCCTTCGTTGAAATTCAGCTCCACGCCATTGCCGGCCGGATCGTTGATGAACAGTTGCACCTGAGGCGTGCCGGGCACTTGCGCCGTCTCGTAGGCGACGCCCATGCGCTTTAACCTGTCTTCCGTCGCGGAGCGGTCCACGCAGGTGAATGCGACATGGTCGAACGCAGTCGCCACACCAGTGACCCGCCGTTCGTCCGGCCCAGCTTCGGACAAATGCAGTATCGGCTGGCCACCGAGATACAGCCAATAACCGAAGCTGCGGAACGAAGGCCGCGGGCCCGGCTGCAGGCCGACAACGTCGCGATAGAAGTCGCGCAACGCATCGAGCAATTCGCGCGGCGCGCGCAGGTTGAAGTGGTTGAAGGCGACGGCAGCCATGTGAAGCTCCTCACGGGGTGGGATTGCGAGTGTAGCGCATGCCGCGCGCTCAGATGTCAACCGGGTCGACTTCCAGCGACCATTTGGCGCGCGTCTTGGTGTCGCGCAGGATTGCCATCCATTCCTTGAGGAATGCCTGCAAAGCGGGGCGCGACGCGGATTCGACGAGCAACTGCGCACGCTCGACATTCGCGACGCGCGTCATGCTCATCGGAATCGGATCGTTGAGCACGATGCCGGGATGCGCCAGGCATTCCGCTGCCTGCTGCAGGAAGTCGAGTGCGATCTGCAATTCCTTCGCTTCCGCTCGCAGCAGCGCCTGGTAGAGGAAGGGCGGCAGCCCGGCCTGCTTGCGCTCTTCCAGCAAGCCGGAAGCGAAGCGGTCGTAATCATGCGCCATGACGGCCGCGAACAACGGATGCTGCGGATAGCGCGTCTGGATCAGCACCTCGCTGGCGTTGCCGCCCTCCTTCTGTCCGGCGCGCCCGGCACGGCCGGCAACCTGCATCAGTTGCGCGAAGAGGCGTTCACCGGCGCGGTAATCGTGCGAATACAAGGCGGTATCGGGATTGAGCACGCCGACCAGCGTGAGGTTGCGGAAGTCGTGACCCTTGGCAACCATCTGGGTGCCTATCAGGATATCGACCTCGCCGCCATGCACCGCATCGAAGGCGGCCTGCGCGCTGCCCTTCAGGCGGGTGGAGTCGGCATCGATGCGCAGCAGTCGCGCCTGCGGAAAGATCTGCTGCAAGCTTTCCTCGATGCGCTGCGTGCCGCGGCCCAGCGGCTGCAGGTCGACATTGCCGCAGGTCGGGCAGGACCTGGGAATGCGCTGCTCCAGACTGCAGTGGTGGCAGCGCAGCCGGTGTTCCGGCTTGTGCAGCACCATGAAGGCAGTGCAGCGCGGACAGTTGCCGACCCAGCCGCAGGCGTCGCAGGCAAGCACCGGCGCGTAGCCGCGGCGGTTCAGGAACAGCAGCGACTGCTCGCCGCAATCGAGACGGCGCTTGATGGCCGACACCAGCGAAGACGTGATGCCGCCGGCCGGCTTGTCGCGTTCCATGTCGATCAGGCGCACCTTCGGCAGCACGGCATCGCGCGAGGCGCGCTCGCGCAGCTCCAGGCGGCGATAGCGGCCGGTTTGCGCGTGATGCCAGGTTTCGAGCGACGGCGTGGCGGAGCCGAGCACGACGGGGATGCCGAGCTGGTGCGCGCGCCATACCGCGAGGTCGCGCGCCGAATAGCGCAGGCCTTCCTGCTGCTTGTAGGACGGATCATGCTCCTCGTCGACGACGATCAGCTTCAGGTGCGGCAACGAAGCCAGCACTGCCAGCCGGGTACCGAGCAGGATGCGGGCGCGGCCGAGGTGCGCGGCCAGCCAGTTCGCCATGCGCTCGCCTTCGGCAAGGCCGCTGTGCAGCGTCGCGACTTCGACGCCGGGAAAGCGGGCGCGCACATTCGCTTCGAGCTGCGGCGTGAGGTTGATCTCGGGGATCAGGATCAGGATCTGTGCCGGCTCGGCCTCTGCTTCGGCTCCTGCCTGGGCAAGCATGCGCGCCGCTGCCTGCAGATAGACTTCGGTCTTGCCGCTGCCGGTGACGCCGTACAGCAGCATCGGCGCGAAACCCCTGGCTTCGGCGATCTGCGCCACCGCCGCCGCCTGCTCCGCATTCAGTTCGGGCGCGGCCTGCGGCGCAGGATCATGCGCGGCGTCGGCCTTGGCGAATTTCTTCAACGCGCGGTCGAGCGAGACCGTGCTTTCCGCCCGCAGGTTTTTCGGCAGGCCGGGGATCGCCACTTCGCCGAACGGACGCTGGTAATACTCGGCGGCGAAACCACACAGCGCCAGCCATTCCGGCGACAGCGGGGCGAGCTGGCTGCGTACCGCAATCACGTCCTTGAGCTTGTCGAGGGGTACATCGCTTTGCGTCCGCAGCTCCATGATCACGCCCACCGCCACGCGCTGGCCGAACGGCACGAGCGCGAGCTGCCCGACCGACGGCACGGGCGCCTCGCCATTCCATCGGTAATCGAAGGTCCGGTCGAGCGGAGTGTCAAGGGCAATATTCAGGATGCGATGTTCCACGGACTTCAAGTAGTTTTTGAAGAAAGGGCCTAAATACCCGTTTCATAAAGAGGTTTTTGAGCTATCCACAAAGTCTGTGGATAACTTTGTGGAGAACGGCCTCTTGACTCGCGGCAAACCTCGATTTCATGCGGCTTCCAACGCATTGCACATTTGAAATGCAATTTCCCACTCTTTAAAAATCAAGGACTTGCAAACGCACTTTTGTGATAAATAAAATTTTTTCTGAGCAACTTTTGGCGCTACGCACCAACCTGGCTTCTTGTTGTCCGTGTGAATAAGTTGCGCCGCCCACGCAGGTTCTGGTTCCCGAAGGCTGGATTTTTCCCAACAACTTTCTTTACCCAGTGCAATGTTTCTTTACAAACGGGCAACGGAAAAAAGTCGGGAAAGTTTGTCGTTTGCATCATCTGTCAAGCAGTCGTACATGTCCGGACAGGCCAACATTCCTGCCATAAACTTAAAGTAATTCCTGAAGAAACTGCCTAACTGCCAGTGCCGTAAGCAGTTTTTTCCACTATCCACAAACTCTGTGGATAACTTTGTGGAGAAGTGCCTCTTGACACCCTGCGAGCCTAGGATTGACGCGGGTTTCAACAGAATGCCAGTTTGAAAAGCAAAAAATAAGTCTTTAAAAATCAATGACTTATAAATGCGTTTCGGCGAAGGAAAATTATCCTGAATAATTTTTTATGCTGCCTCGCACAAGCTGTTTTGTGTGAATAAAGCGCCTCATCAAGCGAGAAAAACAGCGCAAACGATGTTTGATGTGCATCAAAACGAAAGCTTGATTCACGACAGGAAATTACTGCTTGCTATGCCTCTGCTCATGCCGCCCTGCTGCGCATCGCGCGGCTGACCTCGTGCACGGTATCGACCAGCACCTGCACCGACTCCGGCGGCGTGTGCTGCGAAATCCCGTGGCCGAGATTGAATACATGCCCCGTGCCGGCAGCCGGCGTGCCGAAGTCTTCCAGCACCCGGATCGCTTCCGCCCTCACCTGTTCCGCGCCGGCAAACAAGACCATCGGGTCGAGGTTGCCCTGCAAGGCCACCTTGTGGCCTACCAGCGCTCGTGCCTTGCCCAGGTTTACCGTCCAGTCCAGTCCCACGGCATCGGCGCCGATGCCGGCAATTTCCTCCAGCCACAATCCGCCGCCCTTGGTGAAGACGATCACCGGGATCTGCGCGCCGTCATGCGTGCGCTTCAGCTTCGCCACGACGTCACGCATGTAGGCCAGCGAGAACTGCTGGTAGGCGCCGTCGGCCAGCACGCCGCCCCAGCTGTCGAAGATCATCACCGCCTGCGCGCCGGCATCGATCTGGGCGTTCAGGTAGGCCGCCACCGCGTCGGCATTGGTCTTCAGGATGTGGTGCATCAGGTCGGGACGGCTGTAGAGCATGCTCTTGACCAGCCGGTAGTCGTCCGAACCGCCGCCTTCAACCATGTAGCAGGCCAGCGTCCAGGGGCTGCCAGAAAAGCCGATCAGGGGCACGCGGCCGTGCAATTCGCGACGGATCTGGGTGACGGCATCGAACACGTACTGCAGCTTGCCGAGGTCCGGCGCCTGCAATGCCATCACGCTGCTTTCATCGCGCAGCGGGCGGGCGAATTTCGGGCCTTCGCCTTCGGCAAACGACAAGCCGAGGCCCATCGCATCCGGCACGGTGAGGATGTCGGAAAACAGGATGGCTGCATCCAGTCCGTAGCGGTCGATAGGCTGCAGCGTGACTTCGGTGGCGAGATCCGGGTTGGTGGCCAGGCCCATGAAGGAGCCGGCGATCTTGCGGGTGGCACGATATTCCGCGAGGTAGCGGCCGGCTTGGCGCATCAGCCACAGCGGGGTGTAATCCGTTTGCTGGCGCTGCAGCGCGCGCAGGAAGGTGTCGTTCTTCAAGGGGGCGAATTGGGAGGAAGAGGAGGATTCAGTCGGCATGGTGGGAGGCTTTCGGTAAGCCGCCATTATCCCTTACCACGACAACAGCGTCATGAATGGCCGGCATCGGGGGAATATTTCCTTCGAAAATCCTTTTTTTCGCCACACTACGGCGCTATAGTGAAATTTCCAACTAGAAATATAAACGGGCTGGCCGTAATACGAGCCCGTACTGCTGCACATGGAGATGAAATCACTCGGGAGACGCCGCATCCTCGCCAGCATTGGCGCGGGGATTGCGCTAGCCATTGCCGGCCCGGCCGCTTGGGCCGCCGCTTTCAACGTCGTCTTCATCAACCCCGGCCGCTCCGATGAGCCTTACTGGCGCAGCGTCACCCGCTTCATGCAGCCGGCGGCGCAACAGCTCGATATCGGGCTGGAAGTGCTGTACGCCGAGCGCGACCACCTGAAGATGATCGCGCTGGCGAAGGAAGTCGCGGCACGCAGCAAAAAGCCGGACTACCTGGTGATCGTGAACGAAAAGCTGGCGGCGGGCGAAATGCTGAAGCTGGCCGATGCAGCGGGCATCAAGACGCTGCTGGCCTTCAGCACCTTCGAAGGTCCGCAAGCCGGGGAATTCGGCAAGCCGCGCGAACAATACCGCCGCTGGCTGGGTTCGCTCACGCCGAACGCGGAAGATGCCGGCCGTCTCACCGCCGAGGAACTGGTGCGGCAGGCGGTGCGCCGCGGCACGCTGGCCGGCGACGGCAAGCTGCATGTGGCGCTGATCGCCGGCGACAAGGCGACGCCGACCGGCGTGCAGCGCCTGCAGGGCGCAGTCGATGCCTTCCGCGCCGACCCGCGCGTCGTGCTGGAACAGATCGTTTACGGCAACTGGGACCGCGCTCGCGCCAAGGAGCAGGCAGCGGCGCTGCTGCTGCGCTATCCGAAACTCAATGCCTTCTGGACCGCGAGCGACCTGATGGCGTTCGGTGCCATCGAGTCGGCGGAAGCGGCCGGCCGCAAGCCCGGCGCCGACCTGCTGTTCTCGGCGGTGAACAATTCGCCCGAGGTGCTGCAGGCACGGGTGCAGGGACGCATTG
>DASVLM010000478.1:0-2107 GCA_036384875.1 Noviherbaspirillum sp. | reverse complement strand
CTTGCCTTTTGCAATACGCGAAGTCCCGCCTCGGTCGGCATGCAGCCCGCACGCGAGCGTTCCAGCAGCCGCGTGCCGACGCCGCGTTCCAGCTCGGCGATGGCATGGCTGATGCGCGATTGCGTGCAGTCGAGTTCGGTCGCCGCCGCAGAAAAGCTGCCGGCATCGACCACCGCCACGAGGATTTCCAGCTGATTGAACTTGATGCCTGCCATTGCGTCGGTCCTTGTTTATCCATCGAAATTATTCATGCAATTCCGGAAAGTATCAATGTTTTCGGTGGCAGCTTTCGGGCGCTGCACGCGACAATGCATCGTCTGATGTCGTTCGGATTCAAGGGAGCAAGCAATGCATGAACTGATTTATCTCGGCACCATCGTGGCGCTGTATCTGCCGCATTTGCTGTCGCCGGGGCCGAACTTCCTCGTGCTGACCAGAGTGGCGGCGACCGAGTCGCGCCGGCACGGCATTGTGACGGCAGTGGGCATCACGAGTGCCAGCACGCTCTACGCGACCCTCGCGGTGGCAGGCGTGGGCTTGTTGCTGGCGCATTCGCCCAAGGCACAGTTTGCCTTGCAGGCCGCGGGCGGCGCTTATCTCCTGTACAAGGGATTGAACCTGGTGCGGCGCGCGGCGCCGATGCAGCCGGGGTTGGTTGCTGTCATCGGCAAGCAAAGCCTGCCGCAGGCTTACCTCAACGGCTTGCTGACCAATCTGACCAATCCGCAGGCGTTGGTATTTTTCGGTAGCGTGTTCGCCGCGCTGCTGTCGCCCGATTTGAAATCGTGGGCAAAGCCGGCCGGCGTGCTGACGGTGGCCGCTGCTTCGCTGTCGGTCAATTTCATGACGGTGGCGGTTTTTTCCTATCCCGGCGTGCAGCGGCGCTATGTGCTGGCCAAGGCGTGGATCGACAGGGTTTCCGGCGTCTTGCTGGGCGGCTTTGGCGTGGGTCTGCTGCGAGCCATATGGCACTGACTGTTGCGCACTCGCTTCGAGCGCAATCCTTGTGCGGTTTTGCGGTCTTGCAATATCGATGAGCGTGGTTTGACTTTTGTCAAAAGTCACCTCATTCGATTCGGGATCATGAAGAATTTCCCCGCGCGGCGCGGATTCTCCATGAACGAACTACTTCCGGCGATTGCCGGCGACAGCGAAACCGGCAGGCTCATCAACAGCATCGACTGGAGCACCACCTTCCTCGGCCCGGCTGCCGATTGGCCGCAGAGCCTCAAGACTTCGCTCAGCATTTGCCTGGCCTGCCGCTTTCCCATTCTTCTCTGGTGGGGGCCGGAGATGGTCCTCCTGTACAACGACGACTATGCGCTCATCCTCGGCGCCAAGCACCCGCGCGCCATGGGGGGCATCGGCCGCGAAGTGTGGTCGGACATCTGGCAGGTAGTGGGGCCGATGCTGGAGGAGGTGCGCCGCACTGCGAAGGCGGCGAAAGCGGATGATCTGCTCCTCATCATGAACCGGCACGGCTACGAGGAAGAGACATATTTCTCCTTCAGCTATTCGCCGATCGTCGATGAATCCGGCGGCGTCGGCGGGATCTTCACGCCGGTGCTGGAGACGACCGACAAGGTGATCGCGCCGCGGCGTTTCGAAACCTTGCGCCAGCTCGCCGCGCAGCCGCGCTCCGACGGTCTTCCTGCTGCGTGCAAGGCGGTCGCCGAGGTGTTGGCGAGCAATCCCTGCGATCTTCCTTTCGGCCTGATCTACACCTTCGATGCAACCGGCGAGCATGCAAACCTTGCCGCGTCGTTCGGCTTGGAACAGTTCCCCGCCATGACACCGCCGCACGTCAGGCTGCGGAAATCAGGCGACTGCTGGCAGCTTGGTGAAGTTTTCGCCTCGGGCCGGGTGCAGCGCATCGATGACTTGCCATCGCGATTTTCACGGGTGCCGCAGGGATTGTGGTCGTCGCCGGTGCGCGACGCGATGGTACTGCCGATTGCAGTCACGGGTAGTGATCAGCCGGTTGCCGTGCTGGTGGCGGCGGTGAGCCCGCACCGTCCCCTGGACGAATCGTATGCGTCCTTCTTCGACCTGCTGGCCGGCGGGCTGGCAAGCGCCATCACGGATGCGATGGCATACGAAGCGGAGC